>NZ_VMBJ01000054.1:0-32795 GCF_010608305.1 Stenotrophomonas sp. AS012628
CACCCGCCCGGCCCAATCACATGATCCCGCTTCCACGAACCACCACCGCAGAAGGGCTCAGCCCGGTGGCCGGGAAACCTCAATACCCCGCCGCCTGCCCATCCTTGCGGCTCTCCGACGCGCCGTAATACACCCCGGTCTCGGGATCACGCATGATCGCCTGGTAACCGCCATACGGGCCGTCGGCGAACACGATGCGATGTCCCTTGCGCATCAGCGCGCGCACCGTTTCATACGGGAAGCCGGTTTCCAGATTCACTTCACCGCCGTCGGTCATCGCCGTCGCCTGACCGGTCGGCTCAGTGGAACCGTCGTGCTGGATGCGCGGTGCGTCACCGGCTTCCTGCAGGTTCATCCCGAAGTCCACCAGGTTCATCACGATCTGCGCGTGGCCCTGCGGCTGCATCGCGCCGCCCATCACGCCGAAGCTGGCGTACGGCTTGCCACCCTTGGTGATGAAGGCCGGAATGATGGTCTGGAACGGGCGCTTGCCCGGCGCATAACCGTTGGGATGATTCTTCTGCAACACGAACATCTCGCCACGGTCCTGCAGGATGAAGCCCAGCCCCGGCGGCGCCATGCCACTGCCCATGCCGCGGTAGTTGGACTGGATCAGCGACACCATCATGCCGTCGGCATCGGCCACGGTCATGTAGATCGTGTCGCCCTCCTCCAGCTGCTTCGGCGTGCCCGGCTGCACTTCCTTCAACGCCTTGTCCATCGAGATCAGCGCGCGGCGCTGCGCGGCGTACTCCTTGGAGATCAGCTTCTGCACCGGTGCCGGCTGGAATGCCATGTCGGCGTAGAAGCGTGCACGGTCGGCGAAGGCCAGCTTCTTCGCTTCAACGAACAGGTGCACATGCTCCGGTGAACCGAACGGGATCTTCGAGAAGTCGTAGCCTTCCAGCACGTTGAGTATCTGCAGCGCAGCGATGCCCTGGCTGTTCGGCGGCAGCTCCCACACGTCGTAGCCACGGTAGTTGCTGCTGACCGGCTCGACCCATTCACCATGGTGGTCGGCCATATCCTGGTAACTCAGGTATCCACCATTGGCCTTGAAGTAATCACCGATCGTGCGGGCGATGTCACCTTTGTAGAAGGCGTCGCGGCCGCCGTCGGCGATCTTCTGGAGGGTGCTGGCCAGGTTCGGGTTCTTCCACATCTCGCCCTTGCGCGGGGCATGGCCGTTGATCGTGAACTGCTCCTTGAAGCCCGGGTACTGCGACAACTTCGGCACCGAGCGGTCCCAGTAGTACGCGATCACTTCGGCCACCGGGTGCCCTTCGCGGGCATAGCGGATGGCCGGCGCGAGGTTGTCGGCCATCGGCTTGCGGCCGAAGCGTTCGTGCAGCGCGAACCAGCCATCGACCGCGCCGGGCACCGACACCGGCAGCGGGCCGGTGGCCGGAATGTCCTTCAGGCCACGGCGCTGGAACTCGGCCAGGGTGAGCGATTTCGGCGAGCGGCCCGAGCCGTTGTAGCCATAGAGCTTCTGCGTCTTCGGGTCCCAGACGATGGCGAACAGGTCGCCGCCGATGCCGTTGCCGGTGGGCTCCATCAGGCCGAGCGCGGCGTTGGCGGCAATCGCAGCGTCCACTGCCGAACCGCCGCCCTTCATCACGTCCAGCGCGATCTGGGTGGCCAGCGGCTGCGACGTGGCGGCCATCGCGTGCGGGGCGATCACCTCCGAACGGGTGGCGAAGGTCTGGCCGGTAATGCGGTCGGCGGCGAAGGACAGTGCAGGCATGGCGGCGAGCACGGCGGTGGCGAGCAGGGAACGGGCAAGGCGTCGGGACACGGTCGGGTTCCGATGGAAGGGTGGTGCTCCGATCTTCGCCGCTGCGGCCTTCACGCGGTATCGGGCAGAGGTCATGGGCGATGGTCTTTCGGTGGGTGCGGACCCAGGCCCGCACCCAGCAAGGCGAAAACAGCCCGGAATCCGCGCAAAAAACGCACTGAAAGGAGTGAATTCGGGTTCACCGAAACACTTTCAGCAGCAACCATCCTTGTGCCGCAAGCGATTGCGGGGGATGCGCCGGAAACCGATAGAAAATCCGTCGCGAGGGTTGACAGCGCCGAAATGGCTGTGTTTCTCTCGATCACATGTTGCATCACAACACGCCACCGCGAACCCACATTGAAGCCGCCGACACCGGCGCCGCCTCGCTGCGTTCGATTCTTGTGCTCGTACTTATTACCCAGCCAACAGGTGCGGGACGAGCCAGCGTGTAAGCAACAAACACACCGGAACTCATCAAAACCCGCACCCGCCCCGGTGCGGGTTTTTTCATTTCAGGACCTGGTTTCAGACGCAACCACCATGAACAACGCCAACTTCAAAACCTGGACCAGCACCGCCACGACGCCTCGTAGCGGCTGTGCCTGTGCGACGCATGGCGCCTCCTCCACCGCTTTCCCCTGACCGGCCGGCACGTCACCTTCGACGACCGGCCGTTCTTTTTTCTTCCCACCGCAAGGAACCTCCCCCATGAGCACCAACGACCTGCCCCAGACCAAGATCGCCGTCATCGGCTACGGCAGCCAGGGCCGCGCCCACGCACTGAACCTGCGCGAATCCGGCTTCGACGTGGTGGTAGGCCTGCGTCCGGGCGGCCCGACCGAGGTCAAGGCACAGGCCGATGGCTTCACCGTCAAGGCCCCGGCCGATGCAGTGAAGGATGCCGACCTGGTTGCCGTGCTGACCCCGGACATGGTGCAGAAGAAGCTGTACGACGACGTGCTGGCGCCGAACATGAAGCAGGGTGCGGTGCTGTTGTTCGCGCACGGCCTGAACGTTCATTTCGACATGATCAAGCCGCGTGACGATCTCGACGTGGTACTGGTCGCACCGAAGGGCCCGGGCGCGCTGGTCCGCCGCGAGTATGAAATCGGCCGCGGCGTGCCGTGCATCTGGGCGGTCTACCAGGACAAGAGCGGCAAGGCGGCTGAGTACGCCCTGGCCTATGCAGCCGGCCTCGGCGGCGCCCGCGCCAACCTGATCCAGACCACCTTCAAGGAAGAAACCGAGACCGATCTGTTCGGTGAGCAGGCGGTGCTGTGCGGCGGTGCATCGGCGCTGGTGCAGGCCGGTTTCGAGACCCTGGTGGAAGCCGGTTACCAGCCGGAAATCGCCTACTACGAAGTGCTGCACGAGCTGAAGCTGATCGTCGACCTGTTCTACGAAGGTGGCATCTCGCGCATGCTGGAATTCATCTCCGAAACCGCGCAGTACGGCGACTACGTCAGCGGCCCGCGCGTGATCGATGCCGGCACCAAGGAACGCATGAAGGAAGTACTGAAGGACATCCAGGACGGCACCTTCACCAAGAACTGGGTGGCCGAGTACGAAGCGGGCCTGCCGAACTACAACAAGTTCAAGCAGGCCGACCTGGAACACCCGATCGAGAAGGTAGGCAAGGAACTGCGCGCCAAGATGGTCTGGTTGCAAGGTCAAGCCGCGTAACAACGCGGCACCCCCACCCGCTCTGCAAGGTCCCCCATGAACTCTCCCACACACCGCAGCGCGCCGCCCAACGGCGCGCGCTGGCTGACCCAGGCGCTGGAGGCCGAGGGTGTCCGTACGCTGTTCGGCTATCCCGGCGGCACCATCATGCCGTTCTACGACGCGCTGGTGGATTCGTCGCTGAAGCACATCCTGGTACGCCATGAGCAGGGCGCGGCGCTGGCCGCCAACGGTTTCGCCCGCGCCAGCAACCAGGTGGGCGTCTGCGTGGCCACCTCCGGCCCCGGCGCCTCGAACCTGGTCACCGGCATTGCCGACGCGATGCTGGATTCGGTGCCGATGGTCTGCATCACCGGTCAGGTCGGCACCCCGCTGCTGGGCACCGATGCCTTCCAGGAACTGGATGTGTTCGGGCTGACGATGCCGATCGTCAAGCACAGCTGGCTGGTGCGCAGCGTCGATGATCTGCCGCGCGTGGTGGCCGACGCGTTCCGCATCGCCCGCGAGGGCCGTCCCGGCCCGGTGCTGATCGACCTGCCCAAGGATGTGCAGCTGGCCGATGCCAGCCACCTGCCGGCCCATGTGCCCAGCAGCGTCGAACCGCCGCCGGCGCCGGCCGAGGCCGCCATCGCCGAGGCCATCGCCGCGCTGGCGGCGGCCGAAAAGCCGGTGGTCTACGCCGGTGGTGGTATCGCACTGGGTGATGCGGTGCAGGACCTGCGTGACTTCGTCGAGGCCAGCGCCATCCCCACGGTGATGACCCTGCGTGGCCTGGGTGCGCTGCCGGCCAGCCATCCGCAGTCGCTGGGCATGCTGGGCATGCATGGCACCCGCGCGGCCAACATGGCCGTGCAGGAAAGCGACCTGCTGCTGGTGCTGGGTGCGCGCTTCGATGACCGTGCCACCGGCAAGCTGGCCGAGTTCGCGCCGTTCGCCCGTGTCGTCCACATCGATGCAGACGCCTACGAGATCTCCAAGCTGCGCAGTGCCGACGTGGCCGTGCCTGGCAATGTCGGTCACGCCATCCGCGCCCTGCGTGCGGCCTTCCCCTCCCCCAGGGCCCACCAGGACGCGTGGCGCAAGCGTTGCGCGCAGCACCGCGATCGCTTCGCCGCCCGCTACGATGCACCCGGCCAGCACATCTACGCACCGGCGTTGCTGAAGCGCCTGAGCGAGCTGGCCCCGGCCGATGCGGTGATCGCCTGCGATGTCGGCCAGCACCAGATGTGGGTGGCCCAGCACTGCCGCTTCAACCACCCGCGCAACCACCTGACCAGCGGCGCGCTGGGCACCATGGGCTTCGGCCTGCCGGCGGCGATGGGCGCGCAGTTCGCCTGCCCCGACCGCACCGTGGTGCTGGTGTCCGGCGATGGCAGCTTCATGATGAACGTGCAGGAGCTGGCGACCATCGCCCGCTGCCGCCTGCCGGTGAAGATCGTGCTGCTGGACAACAGTTCGCTGGGCATGGTGCGGCAGTGGCAGGAGCTGTTCTTCGCCGAGCGTTACAGCGAGATCGACCTGTCCGACAACCCGGACTTCGTGGCATTGGCGCAGGTGTTCGGCATCGCCGCCACCCGCGTCGACAACCGCGACGACGTGGAAGGCGGCCTGGCCGCGCTGCTGGCCGAACCGGGCCCGGCACTGCTGCACGTGGCCATCGATGCACGCGCCAACGTGTGGCCGCTGGTGCCGCCGAACACCGCCAACAGCACGATGCTGGAAAGCAACCCCGCCCATGCCCGCCAGGAGACCCCCAATGCAATACCGGCTTGACCTGGTGCTGCACCCGGCCGAAGGCGCGCTGCTGCGCGTGATCGGCATGGCCGAGCGTCGCGGCTTCGCGCCGCGCGCGATCAGCGGCGCGCCGGTGGCCGCCGACGATGGCCGCTGGCACCTGCAGCTGGTGGTGGATGGCCAGCGCCCGGCGGAAACGCTGTGCCGGCAGATCGAGAAGATCTACGACTGCGTGTCCGTACAGGTCACCGCCGTGGAAGGAGTATCGCCATGAACACCCGTACCGTAGCGACCACGGTGCCGGTACGGAGGCGTCTTCTTCGTCGCCCGTGCCCGCACGCGGCGGTCTTCGGCACCGCGCTGGTGGCCCATGCCGGCCGCTGATGCCAGCCAGGAAAGCGATGTCGGCGACGTAAGCGTTGCCGACGTTCTGGCCGCGCAGGCCCGCCTGCGCCGCTTCCTGCCGCCCACCCCGCTGCACCATGCCGAGCGCTTCGGCACCTGGCTGAAGCTGGAGAACCTGCAGCGCACCGGTTCCTACAAGGTGCGCGGCGCCTTGAACGCTCTGCTGGCCGGCCGCGAACGCGGCGACACCCGTCCGGTGATCTGCGCCTCGGCCGGCAACCACGCCCAAGGCGTGGCCTGGGCCGCCTACCGTCTGGACGTACCGGCCATCACGGTGATGCCGCATGGCGCGCCGGCGACCAAGATCGCCGGCGTCGCCCATTGGGGCGCCACCGTGCGCCAGCACGGCAACAGCTACGACGAGGCCTACGCCTTCGCGGTCGAACTGGCGCGGCGCCACGGCTACCGCTTCCTGTCCGCGTTCGACGATGCCGACGTGATCGCCGGCCAGGGCACGGTCGGCATCGAACTGGCCGCGCATGCCCCTGACGTGGTGATCGTGCCGATCGGCGGCGGTGGACTGGCCTCCGGCGTGGCCCTGGTGCTGAAATCACAGGGCGTGCGCGTGGTTGGTGCACAGGTGGAAGGCGTTGACTCGATGGCGCGCGCGATCCGTGGCGATGTCCGTGAGATTGCCCCCGTCGCCTCGCTGGCCGATGGCGTGCGAGTGAAGATCCCCGGCTTCCTGACCCGCCGCCTGTGCACATCGCTGCTGGACGACGTGGTGATCGTGCGCGAAGCCGAGCTGCGCGAAACCCTGGTGCGGCTGGCGCTGGAAGAACACATCATCGCCGAGGGCGCCGGCGCGCTGGCGCTGGCTGCCGGCCGCCGCGTTGCCGGCCGCCGCAAGTGCGCGGTGGTGTCCGGCGGCAACATCGATGCCGGCGTACTGGCCGGCCTGCTCACCGACATCCGGCCGCGCCCGCCACGCAAGCCGCGGCGACGGCGCAGCGAAACACCCCGCTCGCCCGCCGGGGCCAGCGCGCCGTCCTCCCCCACCTCTTCCCCTTCCCACCTGCAAGCCGCAACGCCCGCTGTCGAGGAGATTTCCCTGTGACCACCATCGAACGAATTACCACCCCGCGCATCCGCATCTTCGACACCACCCTGCGTGACGGCGAGCAGTCCCCCGGCTGCAGCATGAGCCCGCCGCAGAAGCTGGTGATGGCGCGTGCGCTGGACGAACTGGGTGTGGACATCATCGAAACCGGCTTCCCGGCCAGCTCGCAGTCCGACCGCGAGGCGATGGCACTGATCGGCCGCGAACTGCGCCGACCGAGCCTGAGCCTGGCGGTGCTGTCGCGCTGCCTGCAGGCCGATATCGAGACCTCGGCACGTGCACTGGAAGCCGCGGCCAACCCGCGCCTGCACGTGTTCCTGTCGACCAGCCCGCTCCACCGCGAGCACAAGCTGCGGATGACCCGCGAGCAGGTCCTGGAGTCGGTACGCAAGCACGTAGCGCTGGCGCGTTCCTACATCGACGATGTCGAATTCTCGGCCGAGGATGCCACCCGTACCGAGCTGGATTACCTGATCGAGGTCTCGCGCGTAGCGATCGCCGCCGGCGCCACCACCATCAACCTGCCCGACACCGTCGGCTTCACTACGCCGGAAGAAATCCGCGCGATGTTCCAGCAGGTCATCGCCGGCGTCGCCGATGTACCGAACGCCGCCAATGTGATCTTCAGCGCGCACTGCCACAATGATCTGGGCCTGGCCGTGGCCAACTCGCTGGCCGCCATCGAAGGCGGCGCGCGCCAGGTCGAGTGCACCGTCAACGGCATCGGCGAGCGCGCCGGCAACTGTTCGCTGGAAGAGATCGCCATGGTGCTGAAGGTACGCCAGGCCTTCTACGAGCAGGACAGTTCGATCAACACCCCGCGCATCGTCGGTACCTCGCAGTTGCTGCAGCGCCTGGTCGGCATGCCGGTACAGCGCAACAAGGCCATCGTCGGCGCCAACGCGTTCGCCCACGAATCGGGCATCCACCAGCACGGCATGCTGCGCCATCGCGGTACCTACGAAATCATGCGCCCGGAAGACGTGGGTTGGGAGGACTCGCAGATGGTGCTGGGCCGCCACAGTGGCCGCGCCGCTGTTGAAGCGCGCCTGCGTGCGCTGGGCTTCTGGCTGGACGAAGACGAACTGAAACTGGTGTTCGAGCAGTTCAAGGGCCTGTGCGAACAGCAGCGCGTGGTCACCGATGCCGACCTGCAGACGTTGATGCAGGGCGGCTCCAACGCGCAGGGCTACCGCCTGGCCTCGATGACCATCAGCGATGTCGGCAGCCGCGCCAACGCGCTGGTCGAACTGTCCGACCCGGACGGCAACCGCGTGGCCGAGACCGCGCAGGGCGATGGCCCGGTCGATGCGCTGTTCGGCGCGCTGTCGGCCGCCACCGGCGTGCAGCTGATGCTGGACAGCTACCACGTGCACAGCGTCGGCATCGGCGCCGATGCGCGCGGTGAGGCCAACCTGAGCGTGCGCCACGAAGGCGTGGAGTACGACGGCACCGGCACCAGCAAGGACATCATCGAAGCCTCCGCGCTGGCCTGGCTGGATGTCGCCAACCGCCTGCTGCGCCAGCGCCAGGCCACCGCCCACAACAGCACCGACGTTCCCACCCCTGCCACCGCCTGAGGAACCCGCCATGAGCGCCTTCGACACCTTCACCCCGGCCAGCGCCGCTGGCCAGCAGTGGAACGCCCAGGACTATGCGATCGACGCCGGCTTCGTCCCGCTGCTCGGCGGCGCGGTCTCGCGCCTGCTCGACCCGCGCGCCGGTGAGCGCATCCTCGACCTGGGCTGTGGCGATGGCGTGCTCAGCACCGAACTGGCCCTGAGCGGCGCACGCATCCACGGCGTGGATGCCTCGCCGGAACTGGTGATCGCCGCCCGCGCGCGCGGTGTCGATGCCCAGGTGATGGACGGCCACGCACTGTCGTTCGACAGCGAGTTCGATGCAGTGTTCAGCAACGCGGCACTGCATTGGATGGGCACCCCGGACCGCGTGCTGGAAGGCGTACGCCGCGCGCTGCGCCCCGGTGGCCGCTTCGTCGCCGAGTTCGGCGGCCATGGCAACGTGGCCACGATCATCGCGGCCGTGCAGGCCGCACGCGTGGCGCACGGCCATGGCGCCAGCGCCTTCCAGTGGTACTTCCCGACGGCCGATGCCTACGCCGACCGCCTGCGCCAGCATGGCTTCCAGGTGCAGCTGATCGAGTGCACGCCGCGCCCAACGGCATTGCCGACCGGCGTGGCCGGCTGGCTGCGCGTCTTCGCCGCGCCGCTGCTGGACGACCTGCCAGCCGAGGCACGCGCTACGGTGCGCGAGGCCGCCACCGCGCTGCTGGCCGAGCTGCCGCGCAATGCCGCCGGCCAGCCGCTGGCGGACTACGTGCGGCTGCGCGTGCTCGCCCGCCGTCGCTGACTTGACCGTTCCGCTTTCTTTACTGATGTTCGCTATTTCGTACTTCTGCCAGGCATACGCATGACTTCCGCACCCCGCACCCTGTACGACAAACTGTGGGACGCCCACGTGGTGGTTCCCGAATCCGACAGCGCGCCCGCCGTGCTGTACATCGACCTGCACCTGATCCACGAGGTGACCTCGCCGCAGGCGTTCACCGAGCTGCGCGAGCGCGGCTTGTCGCCGCGCCGCCCGGACCGCACCAAGGCGACGATGGACCACTCCACGCCGACCCTGCCGGCCGCCGCTGACGGCACGCTGCCCTATGCCAGCGCCGCCTCCGAGGCACAGGTCGCCACGCTGGCGCGCAACTGCGCCGAGCATGGCATCGAGCTGTTCGACATGGCCTCGGACAACCGCGGCATCGTCCACGTGATCGCGCCGGAACAGGGCTTCACGCAGCCGGGCATGACCATCGTCTGCGGCGATAGCCACACCTCCACCCATGGTGCCTTCGGTTCGCTGGCCTTCGGCATCGGCACCAGCGAAGTCGGCCACGTGCTGGCCACGCAGTGCCTGCTGCAGCGCAAGGCGAAGACCTTTGCCATCACCGTTGATGGCCCATTGGCGCCAGGCGTCGGCGCCAAGGACGTGGTGCTGCACATCATCGGCGTGATCGGCGTCAACGGTGGCACCGGCCACGTCATCGAGTTCCGTGGCAGCACCATCGAAGCGATGGACATGGAACAGCGCATGACCCTGTGCAACATGTCGATCGAAGCCGGCGCGCGTGCCGGCATGGTGGCGCCGGACCAGGTCACCTTCGACTTCGTCGCCCGCACGCCGCGTGGTCCCAAGGGTCCCGAGTTCGACGCCGCCGTCGCACGCTGGAAGCAGCTGCGCAGCGATGACGGCGCACGCTTCGACAGCGAAGTACGCATCGACGCCGCCGACATCCGCCCGACCCTGACCTGGGGCACCCATCCGGGCACGGCCATCGCAGTGGACGCGCCGATTCCGGCGGCCAACGACGCCGCCGCACAGAAGGGCCTGGACTACATGCACTTCCAGGCGGGCAAGGCGCTGGCCGGTACGCCGGTGGACGTGGTGTTCGTCGGTTCGTGCACCAATGGCCGCCTGAGCGACATGCGCGAAGTCGCGCAGGTCCTGCGCGGCCGCCGCGTCGCTGACCGCGTGCGCATGCTGGTGGTGCCGGGCTCGGAGATCGTCAAGCGCGAGGCCGAGGCCGAAGGCATCCACGAAATCGTGCGCGCGGCCGGTGCCGAGTGGCGCGAGCCGGGCTGCTCGATGTGCATCGCCATGAACGGCGATCTGGTCGCACCCGGCCAGCTGGCCGTGAGCACCAGCAACCGCAATTTCGAAGGCCGCCAGGGCCCCGGTTCGCGCACGCTGCTGGCGTCGCCGATGAGCGCGGCGTGGGCCGCGGTGAACGGGCACGTCGCCGATACCCGCGAACTGTTCGCACAGGAGGTGGCGTGATGGCCGGTTTCCGTACGCTGACCTCGTCCAGCGTTGTGCTGGCGCAGACCAACATCGACACCGACCAGATCATCCCGGCGCGGTTCCTGTCCACCACCGAACGTGCCGGCCTGGGCCGCAACGCCTTCAATGACTGGCGCTGGCAGGCCGACGGTTCGCCGGTGGCTGACTTCGCCTTCAACCAGCCGCACAACGCCGGCCGCAGCATCCTGCTGGCGGGCCGCAACTTCGGCTGCGGTTCCTCGCGCGAGCATGCGCCGTGGGCACTGACCGACCTGGGCCTGCGTGCCATCGTCAGCAGCGAGATCGCAGATATCTTCCGCGGCAACTCGCTGAAGAACGGCCTGCTGCCGATCGTGCTGGACGAGGCCGACGTGCAGGCGCTGATGCAGCGCCCGGACGATGAGCTGACCATCGACGTGGCTGCGCGCGAACTGCACACGCCCGATGGCCGCGTCTATTCCTTCCCGCTGGATGGCTTCTCGCAGACCTGCCTGCTGGAAGGCGTCGACCAGTTGGGGTATCTGTTGGGCCGTGTCCCTGAAATCGAACGTTACGAGAGTGAGCATGCACGCTGAGATTGTTGTCCTGCCCGGTGATGGCATCGGCCCGGAAGTGGCCGCCGCGGCAGTGGCCGTCCTGAAGGCCGTCGCCGGACGCTTCAACCACACCTTCACCTTCAGCGAGCACGACATCGGCGGCATCGCCATCGACCGTCATGGCGAACCGCTGCCCGCCTCCACGTTGACTGCCTGCCAGGCCGCCAACGCCGTGCTGCTGGGCGCGGTTGGCGGCCCGAAGTGGTCCGACCCGAACGCCAAGGTGCGCCCCGAACAGGGCCTGCTGGCGATCCGCAAGGCGCTGGGCCTGTACGCCAACCTGCGCCCGGTGCGCACCCACGAAGCCGCGCTGCATGCCTCGCCGATCAAGGCCGAGCTGCTGCAGGGCGTGGACTTCGTGGTGGTGCGCGAGCTGACCGGTGGCATCTACTTCGGCGACAAGACCCGCGACGCCGACAGCGCCAGCGACCTGTGCCGCTACACCGTGGCCGAGATCGAACGCGTGCTGCGCAGTGCCTTCCGCCTGGCGCAGCAGCGTCGCGGCAAGGTCACCTCGGTGGACAAGGCCAACGTTCTGGAAACCTCGCGCCTGTGGCGTGACGTGGCCGCGCGCATCGGCCGCGAGGAGTTCCCGGACGTTGCCCTGGAGCACCAGCTGGTCGATTCGATGGCCATGCACCTGCTGGCCAAGCCGCGCGAGTACGACGTGATCGTGACCGAGAACATGTTCGGCGACATCCTCACCGATGAAGCCTCGATGCTGGCCGGTTCGCTGGGCCTGCTGCCGTCGGCCTCGCTGGGTGAACCGGGCGCGGTGGGCATCTACGAGCCCATCCACGGTTCGGCCCCGGACATCGCCGGCAAGGGCATCGCCAATCCGTACGCAACGATCTTCAGCGCGGCGATGCTGCTGCGCCATTCGCTGGGCCTGGAAGCCGAAGCCGCCGCGGTGGAAGCGGCCGTGCATGCGGTGCTGGATGATGGGGTGTTCACTGCCGACCTGGCCGCCAAGGGCCAGGCCGTGAGTACCGCTGCAGCCACCGGCGCGGTGCTGGCCAAGCTGCGCTGACCCATCGGGCAACGCCTGTAGAGCCGAGCCATGCCCGGCTCGTTCAACAGCCGTCGAGCATGGCTCGACGCTACAGGTAGCGGGCAGCCACGCCATGCGTGGCTGCCTTACTTGGTGGTGTACCCACCATTGACCAGAATCGTCTGCCCGGTCATCCACCAGCCATCGGTCACCAGGAAGCGGATCCACGGCACGATATCGGCGATATCGGTCAGGCCGGTGCGGGTGAATGCGGACAGCGCCGCCGCGGTCTTGTGGT
The DNA here is from genome assembly GCF_010608305.1 of Stenotrophomonas sp. AS012628. Lineage (NCBI taxonomy): Bacteria > Pseudomonadati > Pseudomonadota > Gammaproteobacteria > Lysobacterales > Lysobacteraceae > Stenotrophomonas > Stenotrophomonas sp. AS012628. Next base: position 12,400 of record NZ_VMBJ01000054.1, read on the forward strand.
ACGCCTGCGCGTCGGCACTCTCTGCCGGGTAGAAGAACGGCGTGTCCATCGGACCGGGGCCGATCGCGGTCACCGAAATGCCGCGCTCACCGAACTCCTTCGACGCCGCGCGGGTGAAGTGCTCGACTGGCGCCTTGGTACCGGCGTAGCTGGAATAGAACGGCGTGTAGGCACCCAGCAATGAGGTGACCAGGGTGCAGATGCGCCCACCGTCATTGACGTGGCGGCCGGCTTCCTTGAGGAAGAAGAACGCCGCCTTGGCGTTGACCGCGCTCATCTCGTCGTACTCCGCTTCGCTGATGTCCAGCAGCGGTTTCTTCAATACCTTGCCGACCGTATTGATGGCGATGTCGGGACGGCCGACTGCGGCCACGGCATCGGCGAACAAGCGCTCCATCGCTGCCGCCGAGGTCAGGTCCCCCTGCAGGGCCACCGCCTTGCTGCCGGCGGCCTGCACGGCGGCGACGGTCGCCTCTGCATCGGCCTGGGTGGCGGCGCTGTTGTAGTGGATGACGATGGCTTTGGCGCCCTGTGCAGCGAAGTCGCGGGCGATCAGGCCGCCCAGGTTCTTGGCGCCACCAGCGATCAGCACGGTCTTGCCCTTGAGGGAATGGTCGGTCATGGCTTCGGTCTCGGGGAGGAGGCTGCCCGGGGTGGCAACCCTGCCCTGACGACGATATCGTGCAGAAAATGCGGATAAAGCCCGCCACATTGACTTAACTTTCCAGAGCCAGCGAACAATGGACCGGATCGATCGCTTCCGCATCTTCACCCGGGTGGTGGAGTGCGCCAGCTTCACCCGCGCCGCCGACCAGCTCGGCCTACCCCGCTCCACCGTCTCGGCAGCCATTGCGGAGCTGGAGCAGCGGCTCGGCACCCGCCTGCTGCAGCGCTCGACCCGCCGGGTGTCCACCACCCATGATGGCGACGTGTTCCATGCCCGCTGCCTGCGCCTGATCGCCGAAGTCGAAGACGCTGAATCGCTGTTCCGGCAGGACGACGCGCAACCGGTCGGTTTGCTGAAGATCGACGTGCCCAGTCGCATCGGCCGTCGCATCATCGCTCCGGCGCTGCCCGGGTTCTTCGCGCAGTATCCGCAGGTGGAAGTCGACCTGGGCATGACCGACCGCGCGGTGAACCTGATCGAAGACGGTTGCGATGCGGTGCTGCGGGTCGGTCAGCTGGGTGACTCCAGCCTGGTGGCGCGCACACTGGGACAACTCGACTTCGTCAACGTTGCCGCGCCGGCCTACCTGCGCGAGCATGGTGTACCGCAGCATCCTGCCGACCTGCAGCAGCACCGCGCGGTGAACTATGCGTCGCCGACCACGGCACGGGTGGAACCGTGGGAGTGGCAGGACGGCGGCCAGCTGCGCACGCTGCCGATGCCCGGCTGGGTGCGGGTGAACAGCGCGGAGGCGTCGATCGCGTGCTGCGTGGCGGGGTTGGGGCTGCTGCAGATTCCGCGCTACGACGTGCAGGCCGAACTGCAATCAGGCGCATTGGTGGAGGTGATGCCGCAGTACGTGGCGCAGCCCTTGCCGGTGACGCTGTTGCAACCGCATCGGCACCACCGTGCGCTGCGCGTGCAGGTGTTCATCGAATGGCTGCTGCCGGTGCTGCGGAGCGGCCTGCAGCTGCAGTAGCTCCACGCCATGCGTGGATGCATGCATCCGTGCCAACCAAGGTTGGCACCTACCAGAGGCGGTGGCCATAGAACCCGGGGCGTTATGCCCCGGATTCGTCCGGCTTCACCCGGAACCACGCCGCGTACAGCGCCGGCAGGAATACCAGGGTCAGCACCGTGCCCACGATCAGGCCACCCATGATCGAAATCGCCATCGAGCCATAGAACGCACTGCGCGACAGCGGAATCATCGCCAGCACCGCCGCCAGCGCGGTCAGCACGATCGGGCGGAAACGGCGCACCGTGGCATCGATGATCGAATGCCAGCGATCATGCCCGGCATCGATATCCTGCTGGATCTGGTCGATCAGGATCACCGAGTTGCGCATGATCATCCCCGCCAGTGCAATCGTGCCCAGCAGCGCCACGAAGCCGAACGGCGCGCGGAACAGCAGCAGGAACAACGTCGCACCGATGATGCCCAGCGGCGCGGTTACCAGCACCATCGCCGCACGCGAGAAGCTGCGCAGCTGCAGCATCAGCAGCGTGGCCACCACCACCAGGAACAGCGGCATGCCGGCCTTGATCGAGTTCTGGCCACGGGCCGAATCCTCCACCGTACCGCCGGTCTCCAGCAGGTAGCCACTGGGCAGTTCAGCGCGGATCCCGTCCAGCGTCGGCAGGATCTGGTGCACTACGTCCAGCGGCTGCATGCCGTCGCTGATGTCGGCACGCACGGTCACCGTCGGCAACCGGTTGCGGTGCCAGATGATGCCGTCCTCAAAGCCATACTCCATCGTCGCCACCTGCGACAGCGTGATGCTGCCGCCGTTGGCGGTCGGCATCGACAGGCTGGACAGCAGCTCCAGCTGGTTGCGCTCATCGGCCGGGCCACGCAGCAGCATCTCGATCTGGCGGTTGCCTTCGCGGTACACGCTCACCGACTGCCCAGCCAGCGAACTGGACAGGAACTGGCTGACCTGGGCACTGCTCACGCCCAGCGCGCGGGCGCGCTCCTGGTCGATCACCAGCCGCACTACCTTGCTCGGCTCGCTCCAGTCCAGGTTCACGTTCATCACGTGTGGGTTCTCACGCACCTTGGCTTCGACCTGGCGCGCGATCGCCTGCACCTTCTCGATGTGCTCGCCGGAAATACGCATCTGCACCGGATAGCCGACCGGCGGGCCGTTCTCCAGGCGGGTCACGCGCATCTGCACGTCCGGGAACTTCGGAATCACTTCGTGCAGCAGCCAGTCACGGGTGCTTTCGCGCGATTTGATGTCCTTGGTCAGCACCACGAACTGGGCGAAGTTGGTGGCCGGCAGCTGCTGGTCCAGCGGCAGGTAGAAGCGCGGCGAACCGGTGCCCACGTAGGAGACGTAGTTGGCAATGCCCTCGCGGCTGGACAGCAGCTTCTCCAGCTTCTCGGCCTGGGCCTGGGTCGAGCGCAGCGACGCACCCTCGGCCAGCTCGATGTCCACCATCAATTCCGGCCGGGTCGAATCCGGGAAGAACTGCTGCGGCACGAAGCGGAACATCATCAGCGAGAACACGAACAGCGCGATGGTCGCGGCGATCACCCACCAGCGGTGACGCAGGCAGCCATCGAGGAAGCGACGGAAACTGCGGTAGAACGGGCGCTGGTACGGATCATGGTCATGCCCGTGCTGCGGCGGCGCGATCAGGTTGGCCAGCGCCGGGTAGCGGTCGGCCCACTGCTGGCGCTTGGCATGCCAGCGCGCGGACAGGCTGCCCGGCTTCGGCGGCTGCGGATTGAACAGGTCCGGCAGCATCTTGTCGCCCAGGTACGGGATGAACAGCACCGCCGCGATCCACGACACCACCAGCGCGATGGTCACCACCTGGAACAGCGAGCGGGTGTACTCACCGGTGCTCGATGCCGCGGTAGCGATCGGCAGGAAGCCGGCCGCCGTGATCAGCGTACCGGTCAGCATCGGGAACGCAGTTGATTCCCAGGCAAAACTGGCCGCGCGCAGGCGGTCGTAGCCCTGCTCCATCTTGGTGGCCATCATCTCCACCGCGATGATCGCGTCGTCCACCAGCAGGCCCAGCGCCAGCACCAGCGCGCCCAGCGAGATCTTGTGCAGGCCGATGTCGAAGTAGTGCATGACGAAGAAGGTCATCGCCAGCACCAGCGGGATGGTCACGCCCACCACCAGGCCGGTGCGCAGGCCCAGCGAGAAGAAGCTGACCAGCAGCACGATCACCACCGCCTCGGTCAGCACCTGCACGAACTCGCCGACCGACTCCTCCACCGACTGCGGCTGATCGGACACCTTGCGCAGCTGCATGCCCGCCGGCAGGGTCTTCTGCAGGCGCTCGAACTCGGCATCGAGGTTGGCGCCGAGCTTGAGGATGTCACCGCCATCCTTCATCGCCACCGCCAGGCCGATGGCCTCTTCGCCCATGAAGCGCATCTTCGGCGACGCCGGATCGGCGAAGCCACGCTTGATCTCGGCGATGTCGCCCAGATGCACCGTACGCTCACCAGCACGGATCGGGAACTGGCGGATCGCTTCGATGTCGTTGAACTGGCCGGTCACGCGCAGCTGCACGCGATCGGTGGCGGTCTCGAAGAAGCTGGTGCCGGTCACCGCATTCTGGTCGGCCAGTGCCTGCTGCACCTGCTGCATCGACACGCCCAGCGTGGCCAGCCGGGTATTGGACAGCTCGATCCACACCTTCTCGTCCTGCAGGCCGACCAGGTCGATCTTGCCGACGTCGGGCACGCGCTGCAGTTCCAGCTGGATGCGGTCGGCGTAGTCGCGCATCACCGCATAGTCGAAGCCCTTGCCGGTCAACGCATAGATGTTGCCGTAGGTATCGCCGAACTCATCGTTGAAGAACGGGCCGACGATCTCGCGCGGCAGCGTCGGGCGGATGTCACCCACGCGCTTGCGCACCTGGTACCAGAGGTCCGGAATCTGCCTGGAACGCAGGCTGTCGCGGGCCATGAAGATGACCTGCGATTCGCCCGGGCGCGAGTACGAGCGGATGAACTCGTACTCGCCGGTGTTCATCAACGCCTTCTCGATCGGCTCGGTCACCTGCCGCGAGACCTGCTCGGCGGTGGCGCCCGGCCATAGCGTGCGCACCACCATCGCCTTGAAGGTGAACGGCGGGTCTTCGGACTGGCCCAGATGCTTGTACGACCATGCGCCGATGAGGGCGAAGGCGAGCATCGCAAACAACACCAGCGGACGATTGGCCAGCGCCCACTCGGAGAGATTGAAGCGGCGCACCGGCTTACTCCTTGGCCTTGGCGGCAGCCGCCGGCGTAGCCGGCTTCAGCACCGGGCGGTTCTGACGATCCACCGCGATCACCGGCTGGCCGGCGCGCAGCAGGTGTCCGCCGGCAGCAACCACCCAGTCACCCGCGTTCACGCCGGACAGTACCGGCACCGTCTCGCTGCCAAACGCCCCAGTGGTGACCGCTGCGGCCTTCAGCGTACTGTTGGCCGGATCGACCACCCACACGCTGGCGGCACCGTTGGCACCGCGCTGCAGTGCGCCCAGCGGCAGCTGCAGGGTGCCGTGGCGGCCGGCGCTGCTGTAGACGCGTGCGCTCTGGCCCAGTTCGACATCGGCCAGCGCATCGGCGGCCAGGCTGACGCGGGTGGCATAGGTGCGTGCCTGCGGATCGGCGGCGGCGGCAATCTCGCGGATTGTGCCCGGCAGGCGCTGCCCCGGGCGGTTCCACAACTCCACCTCGACCGGCTGGCCGACCGCGTAGTCGCGGATGGTGGCTTCGGGCAGGTCGATCAGCACTTCGCGGCCACCGTCGGCGGCCAGGTTGAAGATGGTCTGTCCGGCGGACACCACCTGCCCGACCTCGGCCTCGCGGCTGGCGATCACGCCGTCAGCCGGTGCGCGCAGCTGCGCGTAGTCGGCCTGGTTGCGCAGCACATCGAGGTTGGCGCGGGCGGCGTTGGCCTGACCCTGCGCCGCTTTGAAGGCGGCGGACTGCTGGTCCAGCTGCGAACGGCTGACCAGTTGCTGGTCGGCCAGCACCTGGTAGCGCTTGAGGTCGTCGCGGGCACGCACCAGGTCGGCTTCAGCTGCGGCCAGCTGCGCCTGCGAAGCGCGGGCCTGCAATGCGAAGTCGGCTGCATCCAGCTCGGCCAGCACGTCGCCCTTCTTTACCCGCTGCCCGGCATCGACATGGCGCTTGACCAGGTTGCCACCGACGCGGAACGACAGCGGGCTTTCCTGCCGGGCACGCACCGTGCCCGGGAACGCCGCCGGCGCCTGTCCGGCCTGTTCGCCGGGGTGAACCACCAGTACCGGCACGGCCGCCTGCGGCGCCTGTTCCTGTCCCGAACAGGCTGCCAGCGCAGCCACCCACACCATACCGCCCATCCAGCGCACGATCTTCATCGGTCAACGTCCTGAAAACGCAGGGTTGCAACAAGGGGGAGCCGCGACTGCCGGCCCAATTTAATAAACCGGCCGGTATAGTATAAATATCGAACCGCTTGGTCTAGTATTGTTGCGATGAGTTCTTCCACTTCCCGCAAGCCGTCGGCCAAGCCTGCTGCCAAGGCCGCCGGACCCGGGCGCCCCAAGGATCTGGGCAAGCGCGCGGCGATCCTTGAAGCAGCCAAGGTACTGTTCATCGAACAGGGCTATACCGGCGTGAGCATGGACGCCATTGCCGCCCAGGCCGGCGTCTCGAAGCTGACCGTGTACAGCCACTTCGGCGACAAGGAAACCCTGTTTTCCGAGGCCGTGCAGTCCAAGTGCATTGAAATGCTGCCCGATGCCCTGTTCGTGGCCGACGCGGACGGCCCGCTGCGCGACCAGTTGATCGGCATCGGCCTGGCCTTCTTCGAGCTGATCACCTCCGACGCGGCGATCTCGATCCAGCGCATGATGATGGCGCCGGAGACCGACGAACGCCTGCGCGAGCTGTTCTGGAAGGCAGGCCCGGAGCGCACCTGCGAGGCCCTGGCTGACTTCCTGCGGGCACGCGCCGAGCGCGGCGAACTGGACATCACCGACTATTCGCTGGCTGGCGAGCAGTTCCTAACCCTGGTCAAGGGCGAAGTGCACATGCATATGATGTGCGGCATGCCACTGTCACCGGTGGAGTGCGACCCTCTTGCCCATGTGACCGCCAGCATCGACTTCTTCCTGCGCGCCTATGCGCCGCGAGGGGCCGGGACGGCTGAATAACCAAAACTGAACGAACCGGAGGTCGCGATGACTTCCGGCACTGCGACCCCGGCCACCCGGCAGCTGATGCTCTGGGCGCGCCGCCGGCCTCCGGCACCGGTAAAATGGCCGGCCCACTGCGCTGGATTTGAACCTCATGACGATTGATTACGCCCACGCCCGCGAACTGATGGTGGAACAGCAGATCCGTCCCTGGGACGTGCTGGACATCAAGGTGCTCGACGTCCTGGCCCGCCTGCCGCGCGAGGCCTTTGTCGCCGATGCACACCGGGCGCTGGCCTACGCCGATGTCGAACTGCCGATCGGCCATGGCCAGAAGATGATGAAGCCGGTCATCGAGGGCCGTACCCTGCAGGCACTGGATCTGCAGCCGGGTGACGAAGTGCTGGAAATCGGCACCGGCAGCGGCTTCCTGGCAGCCTGCATCGGCGCGCTGGCGCGCGACGTGCTGAGCCTGGAGATCGACCCGGAACTGGCCGCCGCCGCGCGTGCCCGCCTGGATGCTTCCGGCCTCGGCACCAACGTCCGCGTGGAAGTGGCTGACGCCCTGTCCTGGCAGACCGAACGCCGCTTTGACGTGATCTGTGTCACTGGTGCGGTCGACGTGGTGCCGTCACAGTTCGCCTCGTGGCTGCGTCCGGGTGGTCGCCTGTTCGTGATCCACGGCCGCTCGCCGGCGATGGAGGCCCTGCTGGTCAAGGCCGACGGCAGCACCGAGTCCCTGTTCGAGACCGATATCGATTACCTGCGCGGTGCCGCCCCGGCACCCCAGTTCCACCTCTGAGTCCAAGGAAGCCGCAATGATCCGCCGATCCCTCGCTGTTGCGCTGGCCACTGCCCTGCTGCCGTTGTCCGCCCATGCCGCCGACCTGCTGCAGGTCTACGAAATGGCGCGCAACGGCGATCCGCAGCTGTCCGCCGCCGAATCGACCCGGCTGGTCGACAAGGAAGGCGCCGTGCAGGCGCGCGCCGCCCTGCTGCCGCAGATCAACGGCCAGGCCACGCTGAACCGCACGCGCAGCGAGCCGAACGCCGACATCAACTCCGGCTCGTTCACCAACAAGCGCCGCAATTACACGATCGATGGCAGCCAGACGCTGTTCAACTGGACCCAGATCAACAACCTGCGTTCGCAGCGTGAGCTGAGCAAGGCGGCGGACTTCACCCTCGATTCGGCCAACGACAGCCTGATCGTGCGCACCTCGGCGGCCTACTTCAACGTGCTGGTGGCGATCGAATCGCTGAACGCCGCACAGACCAACGAAGCGGCCGCGAAGAAGCAGTTCGACTTCGCCGACAAGCGCCTGGAAGTGGGCCTGGCGCCGATCACCGACGTGCACGAAGCCCGCGCCCAGTACGACCAGGCGCGCGCCAACACCATCGTTGCGCAGAACACCCTGGCCGATAACTACCAGGCCCTGACCGAACTGACCGGCCAGCCGGTGGTCAACCTGCGTGGCCTGCCGGCGGACTTCCGCCCGGAAGTGCCGGCCAACCGCGGCAACATCGACGAGCTGGTGCACCAGGCCACCACCCAGAATCCGGCGCTGAAGGCGCAGGAACTGAAGGTCAGCGCCGCCGAAGCCGGCGTGCAGGCCGCCCGTGGTGGCCACTACCCGACCCTGTCGCTGGGCGGCAGCTGGGGCAAGACCGCGACCTGGGGTGACAGCACCGGCGCCGGCTCGCTGTCGCCGGACGCGCGCACCAACAGCATCGGCCTGACCCTGAGCGTACCGATCTTCGCTGGCGGTGCCACCCAGTCCAACGTGCGCCAGGCGCTGGCCCAGCGTGACATCGCCCAGGATGGCTACGAGCAGCAGAAGCGTGCCCTGGACCGCAACACCCGCAATGCCTACCAGACCCTGGTGCAGGGCATCAGCGAAGTGGAGGCCCGCCGCCTTGCGGTAGTCTCGGCGCAGAGTGCATACGACGCGTCGCAGGTTGGCCTGGAAGTCGGTACCCGTACCGTGCTGGACGTGATCCAGAACCAGCGCATCCTGTTCTCGGCGCAGCTGGACTACGCCCAGGCCCGCTACACCTTCCTGCAGAACCGTCTGCTGCTGAGCCAGTCGCTGGGTGCGCTGGACGTGGCTGAGCTGCAGGACGTGAACCGCCTGCTGACCCAGGACGCCGGCAACCCGGCAACGACCACGCACTGAGTCGTCGCCCTGCCGGCAACCAAGAAGCCACCCGCGAGGGTGGCTTTTTTGTGGGCGGCGCGTACGGCCCGACCCACGCATGGCGCAGATCTGCCGGCCGTCAGCCCGGCCACGCGCCTGCCCGTTCCACTGCGGCCAGCACGCACAACGCCGTGGCCAGGGGCGCAAGCACCATTGCAGCACCCGGCATCGGCGCACGGACACGCAGTGTTGCCGGGCACAAGGCCGCCATCACCAGCAGGGTTGCTGGACCCGGCAGCACCGGCAATGCGCCGACCGGCGCTCCCAAGGCCAGCAGCGCCGCCGCCAGCACCACGGTGACCGGTATCAGCCGCGTCCGCAACCCGGGCGCTTCATCACCGGCCACAGGCCGGAGCTGCGCTGCCAGGTGTGCGGCCAGCGACAACAGCACCAGCAGCAGTGCTGCCAGCCCGGCCATGCCCGCCAGCGGCAGCAACGGCAGCAGCCACTGCAACTGCGGATGGCCCTGCAATGCCACCGACAACGGCCGCGTACTGGCCAATACCGGGAACTCGACCAGGCCGGCCTGCAACGCGGCCAGCATGATCAGCAGCAGCATCGCCAGCAGCAGCGCGGCCGCCAGCAGCCAGGGTGATCGCGTACGCGCCTGCCGGCCACGTCCGGGAAATCCCAGTGCCAGCCCCACACTGGCAAACACCCCCAGCAAGGGCACGCTTGCCGCCAGCACCCCGCCGGGGCCGAATCGGTAGGGCGCGGTGGCGTCCGGCAGCCACGGAATCCAGTTGGCGTAGTGCACGTGGCGAACCGCCAGCGCCAACAGCAACAGCCCGACACCGATCTTCACCGTCAACAACACGCAGACCGTCAGCGCGATGCGACGCGGGGGCAGCAGCACGAACGCACCCAACACCAGCAGACTGGTGACGGCCATCACCGGATCCGGCAGCGCGCTGCCGGTTTCAATACCGCGACTGGCAAACACGGCACGCGCGTGGCCGGCCGTGGACTGCGCCACGCCGGCGCTGGTCATCACTAGTTCCAGCAGCAATGCAGCACCCAGCAGGCGCGCGGCTGCCGTGCCCCAAGCGGCCCGCAGCAGGCCGTGCAGGCCATCGGCTGCGGGCCGCTGCTGGTTCAGCACGTGCAGGCAATACAGCATCGGCGCCGTGCCCAATGCGGCCAGCAGCAGACTCAGTACGATGGCCGGCCCCGCCTGGGCGGCGGTGTACTGGCCAACCAGGGCGATCACGCTGCCACCCAGCAGCAGGGTCAACGCCACCATAGCGAAGTGATCCATTCCCAGCAGCGCGTGCCGGCCACGGCGGTTATCGCTGTCCATCGCAAGCCCTCTTGAATCCGCACAAGCGCGGTCGACAGGAGGCTGGCAGCGTGCGCCAAGTGGCGGTGTCAGAATCCGTACTGTGCGCACCGCGATGTGACCACAAACACGTTCGCAGCCACGCATCCGGTCCTGCTGCGACAGGAATCCGGCTGCTAAGCAGAATTGATGCAGTCGATCACGTCAGTCGGTCCGCGTAGCATCCGCCCTGGCGGTGTTGCTGCCCGGCTCAGCTGCGCGGCGGCGGCAGATGTGGCGCGACCAGCGCCAGCGTGCGCTGCAGGGCACCGCGGCCATTGCTGACCAGCGTGCAACCGGCACGGGCCATGTCCTCGCGCGCCTGGGCGTCGTCCAACAGGTGCTGCAGCAGGTCACCTACCGCCTGCACGTCCTCGCCGATGAGCAAGGCACCGGCCTCACGCATGCGCCGTGAGATCTCGGCGAAGTTGTGCAGGTGCGGACCGGTCACAGCGGCAGTGCCCATCGCCGCCGGCTCCAGCAGATTGTGGCCACCGATCGGCTGCAGGCTGCCGCCGACGAAGGCGACCTGTGCGCAGGCATAGAACGGCATCAGCTCACCCAGGGTGTCGATGACGAAAACATCCGTGCCGGCCTCCGGCCATTGCTTCGCGCGACGGGTCGCCACGTTCCAGCCCTGCTCGCGCGCCAGCGCCTCCACCTTCGGGAAGCGCTCGGGGTGCCGCGGTGCCCACAGCAACAACAGGTCGGGGTGCTGCTGGCGCAGGCGCCGATGCAGGTCGATCACCGCCTGCTCCTCACCATCGTGGGTACTGGCCGCGATCCACACCGGGCGCCCGGCGGGCACGCAGGCATGGAACTGCTCGACGAAGCCCTGCACATCCGGCGTGGCGATATCGAACTTGAGGTTGCCCAGCGCCTGCACCTGTTCCCGCGCAGCCCCCAGCTGCACGAAGCGCTCGGCGTCGTCCTGCGACTGCGCGGCCACGCAGGTAACCGTGCGCAGCGCACGGCGGATCAGCGCCGCCAGCACCCGGTAACCGCGCAACGAGCGCGCTGACAGGCGGGCGTTGAGGATGTAGACCGGAATGCGGCGGTCGCGGCAGCCGAACAGCATGTTCGGCCACAGCTCGGTTTCCAGGATCAGCGCCAGGCTGGGCTGGAAGTGGCCGAGGAAGCGGTTGACGCTGCCCGGTACGTCGTACGGCAGATAGACGTGGTCCAGCGCGTCTCCCCACAGCGCGCGCACGCGCTCCGAACCGGTCGGGGTGATGGTGGTGATGACCCAGCGGATGTCCGGACGCTGTTGGCGCAGGGCATTGACCAGTGGCGCGGCGGCGTTGACCTCGCCCACCGAGACCGCGTGCAGCCAGACCCGCGGCTGGCCGGTCGGCTGCGGATACGAGGCATAGCGCTCGTCCCAGCGCCGGAAGTATTCACGGACCCGGAAACCGCGCCAGACCAGGTGGTACACGGTGATCGGCAGCAGGATGTAGAGCACGGCCGAATACAGGCCGCGCAGGATCCATTCGACAGGGTCTTTACGCATGCGGCAAGGATACGGGAGCCCCCCGGGAAAGACACGCAGCCGGGTTGGTAGAATGGCGCCATGTCCGATGCCACCACCGCCATCCGCCCGTCGCTGCGCGATCCCCGCAACTGGCCGATGTTCACCGCCATGCTCGGCGCCTTCGCCATTGCCCGCCTGCCGTGGATGCTGCAGCGTGCGCTCGGCCGTGGCGTCGGCTGGATCAGCTGGCGCCTGCTCGGCAGCCGCCGTCGCGCCGCCGAGGTCAACCTGAAGTTGTGCTTCCCGGAGAAGGACGAAGCCTGGCGCCAGCGCCTGGTGCGCGACAGCTTCGACGCGCTGGGCGTGGGTGTGCTCGAGTGCATCCGCGCCTGGTGGGGCAGCATCGACCGCATCCGCCCACAGGTGAAGATCGAAGGCCTGGAGCATCTGCGGCAGATGCAGGCCGAAGGCCGCGGCGTGCTGCTGGTGTCCGGCCACTTCATGACCCTGGAGATGTGCGGCCGCCTGCTGTGCGACTACGTCGATCTTTCAGGCATGTACCGCAAGCACAAGAACCCGGTGTACGAGTGGGCGGTGAAGTTCGGCCGCCTGCGCTATGCCAAGGCGATGTTCGCCAATGAAGACATCCGCGCGACCGTGCGCCACCTGAAGAAGGGCGGCTTCCTCTGGTACGCGCCGGACCAGGACATGCGCGGCAAGGACACCGTGTTCGTGCCCTTCTTCGGCCATACCGCATCCACCATTACCGCCACCCACCAGCTGGCCCGGATGACCGGTTGTGCGGTGATTCCTTACTTCCACCGCCGCGAGGGCGGGAAGTACTTCCTGAAGATCGGCGCGCCGCTGGAGAACTTTCCCAGCGAGGATGTGGAAGCCGATACCACGCGGGTCAACCAGGCCATCGAGGAGATGGTGCGCGAGGCCCCCGACCAGTACCTGTGGATCCACCGCCGTTTCAAGCGCCAGCCGGGCGGGCGGAGCGATTTCTACAAATAACGGGATGCGGTGGAAGGGCCGGCGTGCTCATGGTAGTCGCCAACCTTGGCTGGCGCCGATGAACCGAGGCCGGTCCCGAGGCGCCAACCAAGGTTGGCAACTACTGCATCGGCGGAGATTCATCCGATTCGCGGGCCAACAGGCTGCCGGCGAACAACGCCGCCAGCAGCACGGTCAGGCCACCCCAGAACGCGGAATAGAACGCCAGATGCGTGTTGAGCGGGAACACGGTGACCGCCAGCGCCAGCATCGCCGGGCGGGCCCGCTCACGCGCGGCCATCGGTGCATAGCGCCAGGCCCGCCAGGCCTGGGCCACGGCTGCCAACCACAGCAGCAGGCCGAGCACGCCGGTTTCCGCCAGGATTTCCAGCACGATCTGATGGGCATGCAACGCCGGGGCATCGCCCCACACCGCCGGTTCGTCGCCAGACACGCAGGCCGGATAGGCATCGCGGAAGCCGCGTGCACCGACGCCGTTGAGCGGATGTTCCTCGATCATGCAGGCCGCGGCGTCCCAGATCCGCGCACGCCCTGACAGTGCCTCGTCGACACCGCGCTCGCTTCCATCCCAGGCCAACGCCGTTCGCGCGAAGCGTTCGCGCAGCTGCGGCACGCTGGCGGTCAGCGCGCCCGCACCGAGGACAGCGACCAGCGCCAGCAGCACCAACCGTTTCCAGCCGAACTGGCGCACGCCGCTGTAGGCAAGCACCAGCGCGAAGGTGATCCACGATGCGCGCGAGCCGGCCAGCAGCAGCACGCAGCCCAGCGCCGCCGCGGCCAGTACCCAACCCGGATTGCCAAAGCGACGCGCCAGCGGCAACAACAGGAACGGTGAGAGACTGGCCAGGACCTGGCCGAACTTCAGGTTGCACGGCCCGAGTGCCCCACTGAGGCGATCGACCACGGCCGCCTCAGTGGCCGGGCACAACGGGTGACCACTCACCGCAAGCTTCAGCTGCTCAAGCGACCAGAACCACGGGCTGGTTCCGGCCAGCGCCTGCACCAGCGCATCCAGGGTCCATGCGCCGGTGATCAGCGCCAGGCCACCGAAGGTCAGCCGCCGCCGTTCGGGCGTGGCCACCGCGATCGCCACCAGCCACATGAAGGGCAGGTATCGCAGGCCGGCGGCCGCCTTCGTCCACGACGCTGCTGGATCGATCGCATCAAACGCCGAGAACGCCTGCGGCAGCCAATAGCCGAGGAACAGGATCGAGGTCAGCGCCCACGCTGCCGTGCTCAACAGGTGCGGACGACGCTGCAGTCGGCGCATGACCATGCGCGCGGCGGCGTAGACCGCGCCAAGACTGAGAATGGTTTCGGCGATGCCCGGCAACGGCCACATCGCCACGTACGCCAGCACCCACCAGGGCGCCCAGCGTCCGGCGCGGTCGTCGCGCACGGTGACGGCGGGGTCAGCCGGCGAGGTCGGCATAGAGGCGGAGGGTATCGCGCTGCATGGCCTGCAGGGTAAACGGGATGCGGGTCGGCAAGGACGGCGGCTGCGCCAGCAGGGCCAGCGCACGTTCACCCAGCGCGCGTGCATCGCCCAGCGGCACCGCGCCAGCGGGCTGCAGCTGCCGCAGCAGTTCGCCGACGCCACCATGATCCCAGCCCAGCACCGGGCGGCCCACCGACAGCGCCTCGACCACAGTACGGCCGAATGCTTCGGGCTTGTCCGACAGCTGCAGCACCAGATCGCTGGCCGCATAGGCCTGGGCGATGCGCGCGGTCGGTGTGCTGATCTGCACGGCATCCATCACGCCCAAAGCAGCGGCCTGCCGGCGCAGGTCGGCCACGTAGGCTTCGCGGCCCGGTTCATCGGTGCCCAGCATCCACAGCTGTGCCGGTACACCGGCCGCGCGCACATCCGCCAGCAACTGCAGCGCATGAGCATGTCCCTTCAGCCGGGTGCCCCGCCCCGGCAACAGCAGCAGCGGGCCCTCAACCTGCGCCAGCCACGGGTAGTCGGCTGCCAGCGCCAGTCGTGGCCGGCGGTCGGCGCGGGCCACGCGCGGAAACTGTGCGACATCGACGCCGCGCGGAATCACCTGCAGCTTCGCTTCGGGAACTGTCGGATAGTGCCGCTGCACGTAGTCGCGCACGCTGTTGGACACGCAGATCACGCGTTCACCGCTGGTCATCACCGCGCTGTAGCGACTGGGCGAATTCAATCCATGCACGGTGGTCACCCAGTGCGGGCGCTGTGCGGCGGGCATGGCACGGATCGCGTACAGGCCCAGCCAGGCCGGCAGCCGCGAACGGGCATGCACGATGTCCGCGCCAACCTCGGCGAACAGGCGGCGCAGGGTCGGCAGGTGGCGCAGGGTCAGCAGCGATTTGCGGCCGATGTCGAGGGTGAGGTGCTCGGCACCGCTATCGAGCAGGGGCTGCACCAGGCGGCCACCGGCGGAGACCACCAGCGCACGATGGCCGGCGGCAACCAGGGCCGCAGCGATTTCCAGGGTCGAGCGTTCGACACCGCCGGAGTGCAGCGCCGGCAGCAACTGCACCACGGTCAATCGGCGCATCGAAGGGGCGGCCGCTTAGTCGGCCAGCACGAACACGGAGCCGCAGTACGGGCACTGCGCTTCGCCATTAGGCTCGTCTTCGATCGGCAGGTACACGCGCGGATGCGAGTTCCACAGCGCCATTTCCGGGGTCGGGCAGCTCAGCGGCAGATCGCTGCGGTGCACGGTGTAGCGCTTCTCGGCGTTGGCGGGCGCAGTGGCGGTATGGCTCATGGCGGATGTCGATGAACGGGTTGCGAGGCCTGTGATTCTAGCATCTGGGCCGCCCCGACATTGCGCCGCAACGGGTCTTTACGCGTACCGGGCCGATTCCCTGCGACCTTGCATGCCACCTCGGGATGGGGTGCCGGTGGAAATTCCCGACCAATCCTGCAGGTTCACGCCGGGAAACCACCGACAACGATATTTCCCGCATTTGGATCGAACTAAATGGCACTTGTCAGGTTGCCACGGCTGTTGCAGGATCGGGCCAGGTCGTGAACCGGCCTGCCCCAATCCGACCCGATCGCATGGCCCGCCCCCACCGGACCGGCATCGCTTCTTCCACTGCCATCCCGGCGGGCGGAGCGATGCTGTCCGTGGTGTCCGCCGATGCGGGTTCTGCCCGCCGCCTGCCCTTCCGGGAGACCCTTGCATGACCCTGTCCGATCCACGCCGCGCCCTGCTTCCGCTCGCCCTGGCCCTGGCCTGTGCGACTACCGCGATGCCGGTGTTGGCACAGGGACTGCAGACCTCGTTCGAGCCCGGCGAACCTGCCCCGTCGCAGGCCGCAGGTGCACTGCAGGTCACGATCGGCAACGGCCCTGCGGCGCCTTACGCCGCCAAGCGCAATGTGGGCTACAGCGGCCTGCATGCACTGCGCTACAGCAGCGAAGGCGGCAGCGCGCGGCGCGAGCTGTTCAAGACAGATCTGCCGATCGAGGCCGATACCACCCTGTCGTGGCTGGTGCTGCCGGAGATCGTCGGCAAGGACACCGTGGCCTCGACCTATGTGTCACTGGACCTGCTGCTGGACGATGGCAGCCGCGTTTCGGCCGGCGCGGCACGCGACCAGCACGGTATAGCTCTTGGCGCACACGCGCAGGGCGTGTCGAAGACGCTGTATCCGCAGCAATGGGCACGCAAGGCGGTGCGACTGGGCGACGTGCCCGCGCTGAACGGTCGCCGCGTGGTGGCGATCGAACTGGAGGTGGCGAGTGCCGACGGTGCACCGGTCGCCGGCTGGATCGACGACGTGCGCCTGGATGCTCAGCCGCGACAACAGCCGCAGCGCGTCTCCGACTGGGTGCTGACCACCCGTGGCACCCAGGCCAACGGCACCTTCTCGCGCGGCAACAATTTCCCGGCCACGGCGGTACCCCACGGCTTCAACTTCTGGACTCCGGTGACCGATGCCGGCGCACTGAACTGGCTGTACCGCTGGAACGAACAGAACGACGCACAGAACCGCCCGCAACTGCAGGCGCTTGCGCTGAGCCATCAGCCCAGCCCGTGGATGGGCGACCGCCAGACCTTCCAGGTGATGCCCTCGGCCAGCCGTGGCGTGCCGGAGGCCGACCGCCGCAAGCGCGCGCTGTCGTTCGATCGCAGCCACGAGAGCGCCCGCCCTTACCGCTACGACGTGCGCTTCGACAACGGCATCGCCGCCGCCATCGCGCCTACCGATCATGCGGCGCTGTTCCGCTTCGATTTCCCCGAGGGCGGCGACGCCAACCTGCTGCTCGACAATGTCGATGCACGCGGTGGCCTGACTCTGGACGCCGCCACGCAGACGCTGTCCGGCTATACCGACACGCGCAGTGGCTTGTCCAACGGCGCCAGCCGCATGTACGTGGTGGCCCGCTTCGACAAGCCCTGGCGCAGCAGTGGGCGCCTCGACACCGGTCGCCCGACCGGTTACATCAAGTTCGATGCGGGCAGCGACCGGCGGGTGACCATGCGCATCGCCACCTCGTTGATCTCGGTGGAGCAGGCGCGGCACAACCTGGCACTGGAAATCGCCGCGGCCGACACGCTGGAAAGCGTGTCCGGCCGTGCGCAGGATGCATGGGACGCACGCCTGGCCCGCTTCGACATCGGCGATGCCAGCGACGACCAGAAGACCACGCTGTATTCCAGCCTGTACCGGCTGTTCCTGTACCCGAATTCCGGCCATGAGAACGTGGGCAGCGCCGCCGCACCGGAGTGGCGCTACGCCAACCAGGCCAGCGCCAGCGATGACAACACCGAGGGCAGCGCGACCCGCAGCTACGCCGCCGTGCGCGACGGCAAGGTATTCGTCAACAACGGCTTCTGGGACACCTTCCGCACCACCTGGCCGGCCTATGCGCTGTTCACGCCCGACGATGCCGGCCAGCTGGTGCAGGGCTTCATCGAGCAGTACCGCGCCGGCGGCTGGATCGCGCGCTGGTCGTCGCCGGGTTACGCCGACCTGATGGTCGGTACCAGCTCGGACGTGGCCTTTGCAGATGCGTGGCTGAAAGGCGTCGGCGGCTTCGAACCGGCAGAGGCCTACGCGGCCGCGCTGAAGAACGCGACCGTGGTCCCGCCTGACCGCCACGTCGGCCGCAAGGGCATGGACCGCTCGACCTTCCGTGGCTATGCCAGCGCCGACGTGCACGAAGGCATGTCGTGGACGATGGAAGGTGCACTCAATGACTTCGGCATCGCCAACATGGCCGACGCCCTGGCCAAGCGCGCGGCCACGCCGGCGGCACGCGAGCGCTACAGCACCGAAGCCGACTACTTCCGCCACCGCGCCGCCAGCTACGCGACGATGTTCGACCCGGACGCAGGCTTCTTCCAGGGCCGCAAGGCCGATGGGCGCTGGCGCGTGGACGCCAAGGCCTACGACCCGCGCGTGTGGGGCCACGACTACACCGAATCCAACGGCTGGACGTTCGCGTTCACCGCCGCGCACGACGGCGAGGGCCTGGCGGCGCTGTACGGAGGCCGCGAAAAGCTGGCGGCGAAGCTGGATACCTTCTTCGCCACACCGGAAACCGCGGACCCGGCACTGGCCGGTTCCTACGGCGGCACCATCCACGAGATGACCGAAGCGCGCGACGTGCGCATGGGCATGTATGCGCACAGCAACCAGCCGGCACACCACATCCCGTGGATGTACCTGTACGCCGGGCAGCCGTGGAAGACCCAGCAGCATGTGCGCGAGATCCTGTCGCGGCTGTACGTCGGCAGCGAGATCGGCCAGGGCTACCCGGGCGATGAGGACAATGGCGAGACCTCGGCGTGGTACGTGCTGGCCTCGCTGGGCCTGTACCCGCTGCGCATGGGCGCCCCGGAGTACGTGATCGGTTCGCCGGCATTCCGTCACGCGCGGGTGGAACTGCAGGGTGGCGCGGTGCTGACCGTGAACGCGGCCAACAACTCGCGTGAGAACGTCTACGTGCAGTCGCTGAAGATCAACGGTACGCCGTGGACGAAGACCTGGGTGCCGCACGACCTGATCGCCAAGGGCGCGACCCTCGACTTCGTGATGGGCCCCCGTCCCTCGCGCTGGGGCAGTGGCGTGGACGATGTGCCGCGCTCGTTGACCCCGCGCGGCCAGCGCCCCCAGCTGCTGCACGACCTGCTCGGCAGCGGCACCAAGGCGACGCTGGCCGATGGCCGTGCCCTGCCCGCGCTGCTCGATGACGATGCCGGCACGACGGTGGGCCTGGGTAGCGGCGCAACCATCGCGCTGACCGGCCTGGCCGAGGGCACCCCGACGATGTACACGCTGACCAGCGGCGACGGCCGCATCCAGGGCGGTGAGTGGACGCTGGAAGCGCGCAACGGCAGCGGCAGCTGGGCCATGCTCGACCAGCGCAGCGGCGAAGACTTCGAATCCGCCCGCCAGACCCGTCCATTCCGGATCGCCAAACCCGGTCGTTACAGCGAGTACCGCCTGCGCCTGGCGGCACCGGCACGGCTGCCGCTGGCGGAGATCGAACTGCTGGCGGCCGGCACCGTACAATGAGCGGCATGCGCTTCCGTCTTCTGCCCTTGGCCCTTGTTGCCCTGTCCTTCTCCAGTTTCGGCCAGACCCAGGCGTTCGATACGCAGCTGACCCGCGACGGCGTGACGCTGAACTACCAGGACGCCCGTGGCGTGCTGGCCGCGCCGCAGCGCAAGCGGGTGATCGATACGTTCTTCTTCGCCTATCTGCGCGAACGTGCGGACTTCCATCCGGCGGCGCCGTCGATGGTGCGCATCGTGATCGATCCGGCCTACACCGGCATCGCCTTCGTCGGCGACAAGGACCACGCAGCGACGATCACCATCAACCCGGGGTGGCTGGCGCAGCACCCGAACGACATCGACCTGGTCACCCATGAGGCCATGCACATCGTGCAGGGCTATCCGGGCTACGGCGACGCGCGAGTGCCGGGCTGGCTGGTGGAAGGCATCGCCGACTACGCACGCGACCGCTACGGCATGGACAATGCCGCCGCGGGCTGGGCACTGCCGGGCAAGGTCGAGAAGGGACAGAACTTCGACAGTGGCTACCGGGTGACCGGTGCGTTCCTGAAGTGGGCCGACGCCGAACACCCGGGACTGGTGCTCGCACTGGACAAGGCCCTGCGCGACGGCCGCTATGCACCGACGCTGTGGCAGAAGCACACCGGCAAGGCACTGCCAGCGCTGTGGGCGCAGTACGCCAAGCCGCGTTCGGATGCACCGCCGCCGGCCCCTGCACGCCGCGGCAAGCGGCACTGAGCCCCCCACGCACTTTACGTTCGCCGGGCATTGCCCGGCGCTACCGCATCGCGGCCTCAGCGCGACTGCACGAAGCCGGCGTACAGCGCGAACAACTGCTGGAAGTACCGCCGCGTCACTCGATTGCGCATGACACCCTCGCCCATGGAAAGTTGGTCGGGCCCAGGGTGGGAAGGCCGGTCCGGTCCCTTCCCACGGCCAGGCCGCGTGGGCGTATTGGGCCGCAGCGGCGTTGCAGGGAAATGACCGCCGGACTGCAATTCATCGGGTAGCGCCGGGCCATGCCCGGCGGAATGCGAGAAGCGCCGCGCTGCGCGCTCGCCGGGCATGGCCCGGCGCT
>NZ_VMBJ01000055.1:0-32362 GCF_010608305.1 Stenotrophomonas sp. AS012628
TTGGATCTGGTGTCCAACTCCCGGGGGTCACTTCAGGGATGGGTTTACGGCGTCCCCCGACCCGCCTACCCACCCGGCCAAGCCCAGGAATCACGCTGTAGCGCCACCACGGAGGGGCTCCGCCGTTCGCCGATCCCCGCCGAAGGCGCGCCTCCCGCGCTGCAACATGCCCACGCGCAGACCTGCGCCATCATGGGCACCCCGCCCCCGCCAGGATCGTGCCATGCAGCAGTACCTGCTTCTGATCTACATCGAGCCTGCCCTGCTGCAGGCCCTGCCCATCGAAGAATTCAACGCGCTGATGCGCGACTGCCTGGCCCATGCCGACAAGCTGCAGGCCGAAGGCACGCTGCTGGCCGCGCAGAAGCTGCAGCCGGTCGACACCGCGCAGACCCTGCGCGTGCGTGATGGCCACAGTCGCGTACTGGATGGTCCGTTCGCCGAAACCCGTGAACTGCTGGCCGGCTTCAACCTGATCGTCGCCCGCGACCGCGACGAAGCCATGCGCATCGCCCGCGACTTCCCGTGGGCACGCTTCGGCAGCATCGAAGTGCGGCCGCTGGAAGACATGGACGCCGAGCGCGAACGCTGCGGCGCCCCGGCTGCCGCTATGGCAGCAGCCGTACCCTGATCTCGCGCGGGCCGATGCCTTCGTTGCCGCTGTAGTCGCGCACACTGGCGCGCACGATGTACTCACCCGGCGGCAGCGCCGACGGCTGCCAACGCCCGGTTTCCATCAGGCCGTCACGCACGGTGTTGGTCGCCAGATAGCGGAAACGGGTCACCGCGCTGCCATGCACGGTGATGCCGCTGTCCGGCGCGTAGGCCACGCGCACGGCCTCCCGCTGCGGCGGCATGCGGTTGAACACGATGTTCCAGCGCGGCTGCTCGTAACCCTGCAGCGGCTGCCCAGCCGCATCGAGGATCTGGTAGCCCACCTGGTACATGCCCAGGCGTCGACGCGGCAAATTGTTGTCAACCTGGTCCCAGGCCTCGATCACGATCTGCACGCCACGCCCCTGCCGCGCCACCATCACCACGCCGTCGCTGCCGGCGGCCATGGGCTGGTCGGTGTCGTCCAGCAGCGCCACATCGGTGATGCGCGGTGCGAAGTGGTCGGCGTAGTTCTGGAAGCCCAGTGCCACGGCATTGGTCTCGAAGCCACCGGTACCCACGGCCAGGTGCACATGCGCCTGGTTGTTGATGCTGCCCAGGCGATCGCCGACGTGGATGCGCATGCCGCGCCGCACGCGCATCCGCTCCAGCTTGCCCTGCTCGTCGTACAACGCCTGCCAGCGCGCATCGAACGGTTCATTGCGTGGGGTGCGGCCCACCCGCATGTGGATGTACTTGAGGCGATCCACGGCCAGGCCCTCGGCCTGCTCGCCCAGGCTCCAGGCCGCCATCGGGCTGCTGATCTTGCCATCGGCGATCGCCAGCACGGTCTGGCCCACATCACCGCGCACGTCGAATCCACCGTGCAGGTGATGGCGACTCTCGCCGGTGAAGTTGCCGCGCACTTCACCCAGTGTGCCGACCACTTCGTGCCAGCCATCCTGCGGCGCCAACGGCCAGCGCCCGCCGGTATCGGGCAAGGCGGCATCGGCGGCCGGGCCGACCAGTGCCGGCGCGGGCAGGTCGCCTACCGGCAGTGGGCGCAGGCGATGCAGACGGTAGCTGGCGGCGTCGGCCACCAGCACGCTGCCATCGGCATCCATCGCCAGGCCACTGGGGCGGGCCAGGCGCGGCAGGCGACCATTGCCGACCAGCGCGATCTGGTGGCCCTGCGGCGTCACCTGCACGATGCGGCCATCCATGTCGCCCACGTACAGCACGCCATCGTGGGTGGTGGCCAGCGACAGCGGCCCATTGATCACGCCACCGGCGGCGACCACGGTGCTGACCGTGCCATCAGCGCCTATGCGGCGTACCGCGTTGTTGAACAGATCGGCCACCAGCAGCGCGCCCTGCGCATCGAAGGCCAGTGCCACCGGCGTATCGAAGCGCGCCGCAGCGCCCACGCCATCGGCCATTCCCGGGCGCTCACCGCCGGCAAGGGTGCGCACGTTGCCATCAGTACCGATCACCCGGATGCGGTCGTTGTAGGTATCGGCCACGTAGACCTGGCCCTGCGCGTCCACCGCGATGCCCATCGGCGCATCAAAGCGCGCCTGCGCGGCCGGCCCATCGGCATAGCCCTGTTCACCACCCGCCAGCGTGGTCACCTGCCCATCGGTGCCGATCCGGCGGATCGCATGGTTGCCGGTGTCGGCCACATACAGGTTGCCCTGCGCGTCGGCGGCAATGCCCGAGGGCGTATTGAAACTGGCCTGCAGTGCCGGGCCATCGACGCGCCCCTCGCCCTGCCCGGCCACCGTTTCAACACGGCCATCGGGAAGGCGGCGACGGATCCGGTTGTTGTCGCCGGCATCGGTGAAATAGACGCTGCCATCGGCACTGCGCAGCAACGCGTACGGATCGGCGAAACGTGCCTGCGCGGCGGCGCCGTCGCGGTTACCCGGGTGGCCATCGCCGGCCAGCGGTTCGATCTGCGCGGTCCACGCCAGCGGCGTTGGAACCGGACCCACCGGTTCAGCCAGCGTATGCAGCGGTGTCTCCCACCAGGTCGCAGCCAATGCCACTACCGTCGCCAACGCTACGCCTGCCGCCATCCATTGCCACCGTGCCATCGTGCTGCGCTGCCTGCCTGCTGCCTGAAGAGGCACCGACAATAGACGCTGAACGCACGATCCGCCATGGCCAATCAAACGGCCAAACGCCAGAGTTCCATCCATCGCGCTTGTTCTCGCTGGCTGCAGCGGGTTCAATGCGGTTCCCACGGATGGAGATCCTCCATGCCCCGCATCCTCCCCCTCGCCGCCCTGCTGATTGCCGCATTGGCCAGTTCATCCGCCACCGCCTCGATCACGTTGGTGCCACAGAAGCCGTCCGTCACCGCCGATGCAATGCACCAGGCCTATGCCACGCGATGGGATGAGGCCATCCAGCAGTCGCGCAGTGGCAACACGCTGGGCGCGCTGATCGCGATGGAACGGCTGATGGAAGATCCGATGCTGGATGACTTCGATGCCGAACATCGCGGCCGCGCCGCGCAGGTGGCTGGCTGGACCGCGATGGTGCAGAAGAAGCCGGATCAGGCCCGCCGCTACCTGCAGCGCGCTCAGGAAGCACTGCCGGACGATGCGCAGATCCTGCTGACCCTGGTCTCGGTGGAACTGTCCGAGAACCAACCAGCGCCCGCCACGAAGCACCTGGTGCAGGCACTGAAGCATGCCGACGCGCCGTTGCCGGTGGACCGCCACGCGATCAACTACCTGCAGTTCCGCCTGCGGGACCAGCCGCAGCAGCGCATGGAACTGCTGCAGGCGCTGTTCGACAACGGCTGGAAGAGCGGCGGCCTGGAACCCACCGGAATGTGGCTGGCACTGGCCACGCTGCAGGCCGACAACGGCCGTGGCGACGATATTCCCGCCACGCTGGCGCGCATCACCGGTCCCGCCGAAATCATCCGCCTGCGCAGTGACAAACGGTTTGACCGCTATGTCGACCGCGCCGATGCCCGCTTCGATCCGGTGCAGGCTGCACAGAAGCACCTCGACGAACTGCGGGTTTCCGGCCTGCTCGACCGGGCGCTGGATGCACGCATGGCCGAGTTCAGCAGCACGCTGCTGATGCTGGACCGCAACGAGGAAGTGCTGGCACTGACCGATGGCATGGCCAGTGCGGCGGCCGAGGGCGAGTCGCCCTCGGCGGCGGAAGCCGAATGGGTGGCGTGGCTGCTCAACAGCCGGCTTACGGCGCTGCGCCGGCTGGGCCGTACCGATGATGCGCTGGCGGCAGCCAAACTGGCCGCACGCATCGGCGCACTGGGCCCGGATGGTGCCGAGCACCAGTTCAACGTCGGCTTCGTGTTCAGTTCGCTGGGCCGCATGCAGGATGCCGCCACCGCGGTGAATGACATGCCGGGCCTGGCCGGATACGGCAAGGCGGCCCAGGCACTGCTGCAGTTCGTTGCCGCCCGTGAACGTGGCGATGCCAAGGCCGAACAGGCCGCGCGTGCAGCGATCCTGGCCCAGGGCGATGACGCGCGCCTGTTCCAGCGCGAGATGCTGCTGGACGAGGGCAATCTCGACGGCGCCGCTGCCGTGCTGATCGAACAGCTGCGCTCACCCGTCGAGCGCGGCGAGACACTGGCCTCCCTGCAGGACATGCGCACCTATCCGTCCTTGCCGGGCGATGTGCGCATCGATGCCGCGTGGCGTGCACTCAAGCAGCGTGCCGACGTGCAGGCCGAGGTGGCACGCGTCGGCCGCATCGAGCGCTACGACCTGGTCAGCACCTCCACCTCGCGCTGAGGAGCTTTTGTGTAGCGCCGAGCCCATGCTCGGCTGCAATTGGCGCAGCCGAGCATGGGCTCGGCGCTACACCGCGCGTACAGCGCCACTGGCCTAGCGCGCCGGCACCTCGGTACGGATGCCCATCGCCTCGCGGTAGCGCGCGTACAGCGCCATCACCTTGTCCACATAGGCCAGGGTTTCGGCATAGGGCGGCACGCCCTTGTAGCGGGTGACCGCGCCGATGCCGGCGTTGTACGCAGCCGCCGCCAGCGGCCGATCACCGTTGTAGCGACGCAGCAGCGCGCGCATGTAGCGGGCGCCGCCATCGATCGACTGCTGGGGCGAGAACGGATCATTCACGCCGTACTCCTGCGCGGTGTCCGGCATCAACTGCATCACGCCCTGTGCGCCCTTGCTGGACACCGCCAGCGCATCGAAGTTGCTTTCAGCATGGGCAATCGCGCGCAGCCACGCGTCATCGACGCCCGTAGCCTTGGCCGCGGCCCTGAACTGTTTGGCGTGCTGCGCCAGCTGCGGCTTGCCGACCTTGCCCAGGCCTTCGTGGGCCGGCTCGCCCGGCGGCGTGGCCATGGTGAACTTCAGGAACACCCGCGAGCCGGGCAGGTTGCGGGTGGAGTAGACCAGCGCGCCATCCTGCTCGCGCTCGTACAGCACGCCGCTGAACACGCCCATGTTGCCCCACAGGTTCGGGGTCTGGATGGCGTTGTCGTCGATTTCCTTCGGGGTACAGCGTGAACCGGGTTCCGGCGCGGTGGCCAGGCTGACGGTGTTGCCCTGCACGCAGCGGTAGACGGTGCGCGCGGCAGCCAGCCCGGGCCACAGGCTGGGCAGCAGCAACAGCGCTAGCAGGAGAGGGCGACGGGACATGGCGGCCGGATCATCCGGCCGCGCCCGCTAATGTTGGGTGAATGGGGGCCGGCAGGGCTGCGGCCTGCACCTGCAGAGGCAACGTCAACAGCCAGAGCAGCGCTGGGCTGTTGAGGGCTGGTCGGATAGGTGTGGCCCGGCAGGACACGCCGTAAACCCATCCATGGGGGCTCGATGGCGCCATCCATGGCGCCAACGGTCCTGCCGGGCCACACCCACCCGCCCTCGACAGTTTCCTGCGGCTGACAGTAGATCCACGCCATGCGTGGATGAAGCTGCCTGGAGACGATGGATCAATCGATGTGACGGAACACCTGGATCACTTCGCGGTCCTGCGGCGCACCCAATACCCCACGCCCAGCAGCACGAACCACACCGGGCTGGCGATCAATGCCTGGCGGGTGTCGGGCTGCAGGCTCAACAGCACCAGCACGGCCGCGAAGAACACCAGGCAGGCCCAGCACATGGCGACGCCGCCGGGCATCTTGAAGATCGAGGCAGCATGGCGTTCCGGGTAGCGACGGCGATAGGCCATGTAGGCCACCAGGATCAGCGACCAGACGAAGATGAACAGCACCGTGGCCAGCGTCGTTACCAGGGTGAAGGCGGTCACCAGGTTCGGAATCAGGTAGATCAGCAGCGTGCCGCCGAGCAGGCACAGGCACGAGAACAGCAGGCCGCGGGCCGGCACTGCAGCGCGCGACAACTTCGACAGCCCGCGCGGTGCGTGGCCTTCCTCAGCCAGGCCGTACAGCATGCGGCTGGTGGAGAAGATGCCGCTGTTGGCCGAGGACGTGGCAGAGGTCAGCACCACGAAGTTGATCAGGCTGGCCGCGGCCGGAATACCGGCCAGCACGAACAGCTGCACGAACGGGCTCTTGTCCGGCACCACCTGGCGCCACGGGGTGACGGCCATGATCGCGATCAGCGCCAGTACGTAGAAGATGATGATGCGCACCGGAATCGAATTGATCGCCTTGGGCAGGTTGCGCTCGGGGTCGGCGGTTTCGGCGGCGGTGGTGCCGACCAGCTCGATGCCGACGAAAGCGAACACTGCAATCTGGAAGCCGGCGAAGAAGCCGACCAGGCCC
The DNA here is from genome assembly GCF_010608305.1 of Stenotrophomonas sp. AS012628. Lineage (NCBI taxonomy): Bacteria > Pseudomonadati > Pseudomonadota > Gammaproteobacteria > Lysobacterales > Lysobacteraceae > Stenotrophomonas > Stenotrophomonas sp. AS012628. The sequence continues at coordinate 6,338 of NZ_VMBJ01000055.1, forward strand.
ATCGGGAACATGCCGCCGTCATTCCACAGGTTCGACAGCGCCGCGGTATGGCCACTGGGCGAGGTGAAGCCCCAGGCCACCAGCCCGGCGCCGGTAATGATCAGCGCGCAGATCGCCACGATCTTGATCAGCGCGAACCAGAATTCCATCTCGCCAAACAGCTTCACCGTCACCAGGTTCAACGACAGCAGCAGCATCACGCAGGCCAGCGCCGGCTTCCAGGCTTCAAGCCCGGGGAACCAGAATTGTGCGTAGGCAGCGATCGCGATCACATCGGCGATGGCGGTGACGATCCAGCAGAACCAGTAGGTCCATCCACAGAAGAAGCCGGCCCAGGGGCCGAGCAGATCGGTGGAAAAATCGATGAAGGATTTGTACTGCAGGTTGGACAGCAACAGTTCGCCCATCGCGCGCATCACGAAGAACAGCATCGCGCCGATGATCAGGTAGACGAAGACGATGGACGGGCCGGCCAGGCTGATGGTCTTGCCCGACCCCATGAACAGGCCGGTGCCGATGGCACCGCCAATGGCGATCAACTGGAGGTGGCGGTTGGACAGGCTGCGGCGCAGGTGCTCGGGGGGCGTTGCGGGCTCGGTCATGGGCGCGGGCAAAAGGGCGGGCGAAGCGTTCGACGGTAGTCCTCCTCAGGCAGGAGCGCCAGCGCCGGATGAGCCAATCCCGTCAAACTTGGCCGCTTTCATCACAATGTGACCAAATACCGGATTCATCCCATTCCGCCCGGCCCGGCGCCATGCTCAGATAGCCGCACCTGCCCAAGGATCGGCCCGACCATGCGCCCTGCCCTGCCCGCCCCGCTGGAGCCCCGGCCATGAGCCGGCTGCGCGTCATCATTGGTGGCACCGCACTGGCGCTGCTGGCCGCGGCCGTGCCGATCGCGGTGATGGCCTATGCCACCTGGGACCGTGCGGTCAGCGTCGAGCAGCAACGCCTGCGCGACATTGCCGGCCGTGCCCTGCGCCGCGCCGACCAGTCCTACCAGGAAGCACTGGCGGCACTGCAGTCGGCCGAGGTCGGCGCCCACAACGCCTGCGGGCCCGACCATATCCGGCGCATGCAGACGCTGGTGATGACCTCGCCGTCGGTCGACCAGATGGGCTACTTCGAGGGTGGCAAGCTACGCTGTACGTCGTGGGGGCCGTTCCTGTCCGACGTCAACCAGCCCAAGTCCGACCACGTCACCAGTGATGGCGCCGGCATCGCCGTGGATGTGCGCCCCGAGGCAAGCGGACGGCGCCAGGTCCTGTCGATCCTGTATGGCAACTACGACGTGCTGGTCGATCCGCGCCGCTTCGTCGATGTCATCGCCGACCCGAACGTGCGCCTTGCCCTGGCCAGCCCGGACGGCCGCCTCCTGGCCAGGCAGGACGGCATGGATCCGGCATTGCTTGAGACCCTGCTGCGCGCGCCGGGTGAAGGCCTGGACCACAACACCCTGTACGCCACCGCCCGCAACGAAGAGTGGCTGGCGATCGCGACCACACCGCGTACCGCGCTCGCCGCGACCTTCCGCCAGCAGGCGTGGCTGTTCGTGCCGATCGGCGTTCTGCTGGCCGCTGTCGGTGCCGGCCTGGTGATCTGGCTGTCGCGTCGCCGCCTGTCGCTGCGCGGCGAGCTGGCCACGGCGATCCGCCGCCGCGAGCTGTACCTGCACTACCAGCCCATCATCGAACTGGATACCGGCATCTGCGTCGGCGCCGAAGCGCTGGTGCGCTGGCAGCGCCCGGATGGCACCCAGGTGCGGCCGGACCTGTTCATTCCGCTGGCCGAAGAGGCCGGCATGATCGGCGCGGTCACCGATCTGGTGATCGAGAACGTGGTGCGCGACATGCGCGAGCTGCTGGTGGCCGACCGCAGCGCGCACATCGCGATCAACCTGGCCGCCGAAGACATCAGCAGCGGCCGCGCGCTGAAGATGATCTCCAAGCACATGGCCGGCAGCGGCATCCTGCCGCAGCAGATCTGGATGGAGGCCACCGAGCGCGGCTTCCTCGACCTGGACCGCGCCCGCACGATGCTGGCACAGGCACGTCGGGCCGGGCACAGCGTGGCCATTGACGATTTCGGCGTCGGCTTCTCCAGCCTGCAGTACCTGGAACAGCTGCCGCTGGACGCGCTGAAGATCGACAAGTCGTTCATCGATGCGATCGGCACCGAGAGTGCAACCAGCCCGGTGACGCCGCACATCATCGACATGGCCAAGGAGCTGGGCCTGTGGGTGGTGGCCGAGGGCGTTGAAACCGAGGCACAGCTGGCGTATCTGCATACCCGCAAGGTCGAGTTCGCGCAGGGCTGGCTGTTCTCGCGGCCGCTGCCACGGGATGAGTTCGTGGTGTTCCATCACAAGCGGCAGCAGCGCTATGGCGCGGCGCGGGAGCACATGCAGAATCCGCGCAGCGTGCCGATCGAGCGTGAGGGAGTGGAGTAGGACGGCGAACGGCAGAGCCCCTCGTGGTGGGTCGCGTACTGCTATCCCCGGGGTGGCCGGGACGGTCGGGTTCGCGGGGGACGCCGTAAACCCGTCCATGGGGGCTTGGCCGCGGCATCCATGCCGCGGACACCCCCGCGAACCCGACCGCCCCGGCCTCTGACAGGTTCCGGCGGCGTCCCACCACGGAATCAACAGAAGAAAGCAAAAGCAAAGGCAAACGCGGGTCGCTGTGCTCGGTGGATCCACGCCATGCGTGGATGGCGTGGACCACGGTAGTGCCGGCCGCTGGCCGGCACCGCGCCATCACTGATCGCCGCCTACGCCCAGGCCTTCGGCCGTGCCAGCAACCACGCCACGCTCACCGACAGCAGCAGCAACGGCAGCCATCCCAACTGGTTCGGGCCGCCCGCCTGCAGCAGCACACCCCCTGCTACGCCACCGGCAGCAATGGCCAGGTTCCAGCCGGTCACCAGCATCGACTGCGCCAGATCCGCGGCGGGACCGGCACGCCGCGCCAATGCGGTCTGGAACAACGTAGGTACCGCGCCAAAGGCAACGCCCCACAGGATCGTCGCCAGCAGCAGCGCGATCGCGTCGCCCGGCCACAACAGCAGGGTCAGCACCGGCACGATGAAGCCGATCACCGCGGCCCACACCAGCGTGCGCAGATGACGGTCCACACCCCAACCGGCAATGACGATGCCGGCGATGGCGGCCAGGCCGAAGGCCAGCAGCAGGCGGTCCAGCCACGGGCCGGCACCGGCCTCCACCGCCAGCGGTTCGATGTAGGTGTAGAGCACGTTGTGCGCCAGCACGTACAGCACCATCACCGCCAACGCACTGCGCACGCCCGGCATGCGCCACACCGTAGCCAACGACGTACGCTGACCGGCCGCCGCCGCCGGCAACGCGGGCAATGCCCAGCGCGCGTAGGCCAGCAGCACGACTGCCAGCACGCTCATCAGCGCGAATGCCCAGCGCCAGCCGATCTGCTGGCCCAGCAACGTGCCGGCCGGTACGCCCAGCGACAGTGCCAGCGGCGATCCGACCATCGCCACCGCGATTGCCCGGCCCTGCAGCGAGGGCACCACCATGCGCGCGGCGTAGCCGGCCACCAGCGACCACAGCAGGCCACCACACACGCCGGCCAGGAAGCGCGCGGCCAGGATCAGCGGGTAGCTGCTGCTCAATGCGGTCAGCGTATTGACCACCACGAAGCCGGCAATCGCGGCGAGCAGCAAGGGACGTCGCGGCAGGCGCTGGGTCAGTGCGGTCATCGGCAGTGCGGCCATCACCGAGCCGAGCGCGTACACGCTGACCAGCTGGCCAACCGCCGCGTCGCTCACACCGAGGCTTTCGCCCATCGGCCGCAGGACGCCGGCCGGCAGGGTCTCGGTCAGCAGAGTGATGAAGCCGCCACCGGCCAGCGCCAGCAGTCCCGCCCACGGCAGGCGCGTGGCTTCACCGGCCGGGCCAGCCGCATCGATGGCATGGCCGCTCATCGCGCGGTCTCCAGATCGGCATAGACCGCATCGCGCAGCTCATCGACGAAGGCACCGTCCATGCCTTCGTACAGGGTGTTGGTCAGCGCCACCACGCTGAGCCCACGCGCAGGATCGACAAACCAGCTGTGCCCGTAGGCACCGCCCCAACGCCATGTACCTACGTTCTGCGGCGTACCGCTGGCGGCCGCATCGCGCAGCACCGCAAAGCCAAGGCCAAAACCCCAGCCGGCCGGTTCCGGCGGCCCCTGTTCGCCCACCTGCGGGCTGGCCATCTCCGCTGCCAGTGCGGGCGGCAACAGGCCTGAACGCTGCACATCACGCAAGGCCTCCAGCACCGCCATCACTTCATCGGCGCTACCGACCAGGCCTGCCCCGGCCGAGGGGAAACGGCTGGCATCGGTGGCGCGCGCGAGGCTGTACTCGATACCGACGGTACCCTCGAACGGAGCGACCACCTCGCCTTCGCGCAGGCGGTGCGGCTGCGGTGTGTCGCTCACATAGGGCGTGGCCAGCCGTGCCGCGTTGCGCGCAGCGAAGGCGGTGTCCCGCAGGCCCAGGGGTGCGGCCAGCAAGCGCTCGAACAGTGCCTGCAGGGATTCACCGGTCGCTGCTTCAGCCACGGCACCGGCAACGTCCACGCCCAGCGAGTACAGCCACTGGCTGCCCGGCGCGAACAGCAGGGGTGCCTGCGCGATGCGGCGCACGTTGTCGGCCAGAGAGAGCGGGTTCGCGTCCATGCCATCGCTGACGCCAGCGCGTGCGTAGGGACCCTTCGCATCGGCTTCGAGAAAGCGATAGCCCAGCCCGCTGCTGTGGCTGAGCAGCTGGCGCAGGCTGATCGCTGGCGTGCTGCCATCAGCCAGCGCCGGGCGGAAGTCCCGCAGCCAGCGCTGCACCGGTGCATCCAGGTCGAGCACGCCCTCGGCCACCAGGCCCAGGATCACCGTGGTAAGCAGTGGCTTGCTCACCGAGGCCAGCCGGAACAGCTGGTCGCGCTGCATCGGCGTGGCCGACTCGCGATCCGCCAGGCCCGTGGCGCTGGCATGGCGCAGCGCGCCGTGCTCGCGCACCAGCACCACCGCACCGACCAGGCGCTGCGGGTGGACCTGCTGCAGCAGCCGCTGCACCGAAGGAAGTGTCGGCGCAGGTTCGAAGGAAGGAGCGGCATTCATCGCGGTGATCCGTGGGGGAGAGGCCGCCACGTTAGGCAGCGGGCGTCCGCGCAAAAAGCCGGTTGCCGCTCCGGGCATCATGGACCGTGTAGTCCGCAATCGGCATGATGGCCGGAACCGCAAGGCCGCAACGGTCTCCACGCCACCCCGCACCACAGTGTTGCGATGGCGGAGCCGCCCGCTACAGCCGCGCCGGCCTACCCTGCCGCTTTCATTGCCCGCACGCCCATGTCAGTCCTGGACAACCTCGCCAACCTGCAGACCTTCGTGCATGCCGCCGATACCCGCAGCTTCGTCGAGACCGGGCGCCTGCAGGGCATATCCGCCTCGGCAGCGGGCAAGTGCGTGGCGCGGCTGGAGCACGCACTGGGCGTGCGCCTGTTCCACCGCAGCACGCGCAGCATCACGCTCACCGCCGAGGGTCAGCTGTTCCTGGCGCGTTGCCGGCGCATCCTCGACGAGCGCGATGCCGCACGCACCGAGCTGGCACAGCCGCACGCCACACCCCGCGGTACGCTGCGCATCAGCCTGCCGCTGGTGGGCGACCTCACCCTGCCGTTGATGGCCGAGTTCATGGCCGCGTATCCGGATATCCGCCTGGACCTGGACTTCAGTGACCGCCTGGTTGATGTCATCGAGGAGGGCTTCGATGCGGTGCTGCGCGTCGGCGAACCCAGCGACTCGCGGATGAACGCACGCCGGCTGGGGGTATTCCCGCGGCGTGTCGTTGCCTCGCCGGGCTACCTGCAGCGCTGCGGCGTTCCGCGCACGCCGGCAGGCTTGATGCAGCACACGCTGCTGCACTATCGCTTCCCCACCACCGGCAAGCTGGAACCGTGGCCGATCCACTGGCCCGACGATGAAACGCCGCAGGAGCTTCCGGTGCACATGGTGGCCAACACCATCGAAGCGCGGGTAGCGCTCGCACTGCGCGATATCGGCCTGGCCTTCGTGCCGGTGCACTCGGTGCGCGATGCCCTGGCCGACGGCCGCCTGGTCACGGTGCTGGACGAACACGTGCATTCCTGCGGCACCTTCCATCTGCTGTGGCCGTCGGGCCGACACGTACTGCCGAAGCTGCGGGTGTTCATCGACTTCGTCGGCGCCCGCCTGGGTACCGTACCGTAGCCGCGAGCAATCCACCCATGCCCGGCCCACAGTAGATCCACGCCATGCGTGGATGCTTCTCGCGGCGAAAGGAAGCCGAGCATCGGCTCGGCTCTACAGAACCGCCCGATCATCGGTAGCGCCGGGCCATGCCCGGCGGCCGCGCACCCGACCATTCAGCCACTGCCGCTATACTGGCCGCTCATTCCTCCAAGAGGCTCGCGACCAATGCGCCATTGATGCCGCCGTCTTCCCACTAGACGGCCTGACTCTTCCCGCCCCTGCGCGCAGGGGAGAACCCGGCATCCATGGAGGTCGCATGACCCCGCATTCCCTCACGCTCGATCGCGTGTCGTATCGATTGGCCGACGGCCGCCCGCTGTTTTCCGATCTGACGTTTTCCTTCGAACCGGTCGCCACCGGGCTCGTCGGTGCCAATGGCGCCGGCAAGAGCGTGCTCGCACGCCTGCTGGCCGGCCGGCTGCTGCCCGACAATGGCCAGGTTCGCGGCAGTGGCCGCGTGTTCCTGTTGCCGACGCCCGGCTATCCACCCGTCGGCACGGTCGGTGAACTGGCCGGTGTCGGCGCGGAACTGGCCGCACTGCAACGCATCGAAGCCGGCAGCGTGGACGAGGCCGACTTCGCCCGCGTCGGCGACCGCTGGGATCTGCGCGAACGCCTGCAGCAGCAATGGCGTACGCTGCAGCTACCCGACGACCTCGATCCGGCCCAGCCGGCCGCGCGCCTCAGTGGTGGCCAGGCCATGCAGGTGGCGCTGTCCGGTGCCTGGGCCAGCGGGGCCGACTGGCTGATCCTGGACGAACCCAGCAACCACCTCGACGCACGCCATCGCCAACAGTTGTATGAACAGTTGCAGCAGTGGCGCGGCGGCCTGCTGGCGATCAGCCATGATCGCGAACTGCTGGCGCACATGCAGCAGATCGTCGAGCTCGACGCGCGCGGGCTGCATCGCTATGGCGGACCGTGGCAGCACTACGCCGACGCGCGCGCCGCCGAACGTGAAGCCGCCGCCGCCCAGCTTGACCATGCACGTGCACAGCACCGGCAGCAGCAACGCAGCGCGCGCGAACAACACGAACGCCAGCAGCAGCGCCAGGCACGTGGCAACCGTGATGCGAAGCAGGCCAACCAGGCCCCGATCCTGCTCGGCCGGCAGAAGCAGCGCGCCGAGGCCAGCCACGGCCGCGCACAGCAGGTGCAGGCCGAGCGCCTGCAGGCCAGCGCAGAGCAGCTGCGCGCAGCGGCATCCGCGGTGCATGCGGCGCCGGAACTGGCGCTGTTTGCCGGTGCGGGCGAGCGTGGCAGCGCGCGTCTGCTGGAGGCCGAGGCGCTGGTGCTGCCACATGGCTGCAGCGCCCCGCTGCAGCTGGAGATCCGCCGGGGGCAGCGCATCGCCGTGGTCGGTGACAACGGCAGCGGCAAATCGACCCTGCTGCGTGTGTTGGCCGGCCAGCTGCCTGCATGCAGTGGCACCGTGCAACGGCATGCACCACTGGCCCTGCTCGACCAGCAGTTGCTGGGGCTGTCCGGCGCGCGCAGCATCCTTGACACCGTGCAGGCCGCCAACCCGCGCGCGGACCCAGGCGAGCTGCGCACGCGGCTGGCCCTGCTCGGGCTGGATGCACAGCGCATCCAGCGGGCGGCCCACAGCCTCAGTGATGGCGAGCGGGTGAAGGGTGCGCTGGCCAGCGTGCTGTATGCCGATCCCGCGCCCCAACTGTTGCTGCTGGACGAACCCGGTAATGCGCTGGATCTGAGCGCATTGCAGGCGCTGGAGGAACTGCTTGCGGCGTGGCCGGGCGCGCTGGTGATGGTCAGCCACGACCGGCACCTGCTGCAGGCATTGCGACCGACCCACGTGCTGCAGGTGAACCCCGAGGGTTGGCAGTGGCGAGATGCCTTGTAGATCCACGCCCTGCGCGGATGGAATGATCCGCCAGCCGAGCGTGGGCTCGGCTCTACAAGGCGGGCAAAGACCGGTTGAACCGCCATCCACGCATGGCGTGGATCTACAGGAGCCGTTAGCTCAGCGCTTCCACACCGGGAATGCCTGCGGCATCTGCTGCCACAGCAGCGGTCCCGCACGCAGCTCCTGTTCGTTGAGCAGGCAGGCATCCAGCTCTGCGCGCACGGCGCGCTCGTCCATGTGCACGCCAATCACCACCAGTTCCTGGCGCCGATCGCCCCACAACGGGTGCCACAGGCGCTGCATTGCCGAATGCGCGGCCGCGTCCGGAAACTCCTCCGGTCCCGGCAACGGTGCGCTCCAGCAGTCGGCCTGCTGGCGCGCCCATCCTAGGTCGCTGTACGGCAGCGGTGTCGGCGGCAACAGCGGTGTGGTGTCCTCGATGCCCGCACGCACGCGATCGCGCGCGGCGTACCAGAAGCCCGCCGCCTGCGTCCGCGTCGCGGCACCCACGGTGTTCAGCTCGCCCACCCAGTCCATGCGGTTGGCCAGCCAGAACCAGCCCTTGCTGCGGATCACACCAGGCATCCCCGACTGCAGCGCGCGTGCGAATCGCGCGGGATGGAACGGACGTCGCGAGCGGTAGACGAAGCTGCCGATGCCGTACTCCTCGGTTTCCGGTGTGTGCTCGCCCCGCAGTTCCTTCACCCAGCCCGGCGCACGTTGCGCACGCTCCATGTCGAAGCGCCCGGTATCCAGCAGCTCGGCCAGCGGCACATTGCCGAAGCTGGACAGCAGCAGCTTCGCGTCGCGGTTCAGGCCACGCAGCACGGCCAGCGTGTCCTGCAGCACTTCGTCATCCACCTGGTCCACCTTGCTGACCACGATCACGTCGGCAAACTCCACCTGCTCGCACAGCAGGTCAACCACGCCGCGATCGTCCTCCGGGCCGGCCTGCTGGCCGCGCTCGGCCAGTCGCGACGTCGAGCCGAAGTCGGCAAGGAACGCGCTGCCGTCGACCACCGTCACCATCGTGTCCAGCCGCGCGATGTCACTCAGGCTGAAGCCGTGCTCGTCGCGCACCGCGAAGGTGGCCGCCACCGGCATCGGCTCGCCGATGCCCGTCGATTCGATCAGCAGATAGTCATAGCGGCCCGCATCGGCCAGGCGCCGCACTTCCTGCAGCAGGTCATCGCGCAGCGTGCAGCAGATGCAGCCGTTGCTGAACTCCACCAGCGTCTCTTCGGTGCGGCGCAGTTCGGCACCGCCTTCGCGCACCAGCTGCGCGTCGATGTTGACCTCGCTCATGTCGTTGACGATGACCGCCACACGCAGGCCCTCGCGGTTGCGCAGGATCTGGTTGAGCAGGGTGGTCTTGCCGGCCCCCAGGAAGCCGGACAGCACGGTGACCGGAAGGCGACGGTCGGCGCGGGAAACAGTGTTCATGTCGGAGCGGGTTGGCTGCGGAACGGAAATGTTACTGTATAACAATTGTTGCGCAAGGAACCTCCCCCGATGAAGTCACCTTCTGCCGCCCTGCTCGATGCCGGCGCGGTCGCCCTGTCCAGCCTGTGCCTGCTGCACTGCCTGGCACTGCCCCTGCTCGCCGCCGTGTTGCCGCTGTTCGGCGCGTGGGCCGAAGCGGAATGGGTGCACCTGCTGTTCGTGGCCATCGCCCTGCCGCTGACCGGCTACGCGCTGTGGCGGGCCGAGCGCCGTCATCCGCTGCCCGTGCTGGCCTGGGCCACCGCCGGTGCCGGTCTGGGGCTCTTGCTGGCCGGCGCGCTGGCGCTGCCCTCGCATGACTGGGAAACGCCGATGACCGTCACCGGCAGCCTGCTGCTGGCCGCCACGCACATCTGGAATGCACGGCACCGGCACGCAGGGTAGAGTCGACTGTTAGTCGACTCTCGCGCGAAGCGCGGGATCTCATGCCGCCTGGGCGAAGAGCAGTCGACTAACAGTCGACTCTACCGCCCCTCGGCCTATTTGCCGTAGCGGCGAAGCAGCTCGACCAGCACCGCGGCCTCGTCCGCCCGCTGCTGCGGGTCGTCGGCAGCCACCACATGTTCCTGCAGGTGCTCGTGCAGCAGTTCCATCAACAGGCTGTGGGCTGCACCGCGCACGGCGGCGACCTGCACCAGAACGTCCGCGCAGTCGCCCGCCTCGCCCTCGGGCTTGTCCAGCGCCTGCTCCAACGCCGCCACCTGACCCGCGATACGACGCACCCGGGTCAGCAGCTGCTTTCGATTCTTGTGTACATGGGCCATGGCGGGATCATATACCCTATGGGGGTATCCACTCCACCCCCCTTGGTCCCCCCATGCACCTGGACGCCCTGGCCGCCGCCCGCCGCCACGAACACCGCTTCGACGACGGCAACCCGCTGGCCGAACGCAATACCCGCCGCGCCCTGTGGCTCACCGTCGGCATGATGCTGGTGGAGATCGTAGGAGGCTGGTGGTTCAACTCCATGGCCGTGCTCGCCGACGGCTGGCACATGAGTTCGCACGCGCTGGCGCTGGGCCTGGCGGTGTTCGCCTACCGCTGCGCGCGCCGCTACGCGCACGACCCGCGCTTCGCCTTTGGCACCTGGAAGATCGAGATCCTGGCCGGCTACACGAGCGCCATCGCCCTGCTCGGCGTCGCCGCGCTGATGGCCGTGCAGTCTCTGGAGCGGCTGTGGGTACCGGCGCCGATCCACTACAACGAAGCCATCGCCATCGCTGCGGTAGGCCTGGGCGTGAACCTGCTCTGCGCATGGTGGCTGCACGACAGCCCGGGCCACGCGCATCACCACCACGGGCATGACCATGGCCATCATCACGGGCATGACCACGAACACCACGATCACGGCCATGCGCACGGTCACGACCTCAATCTGCGCTCGGCCTACATGCACGTGCTGGCCGACGCCGCCACCTCGGTGCTGGCCATCGTCGCCCTGCTCGGCGGCAAGCTGCTGGGCCTGACCTGGCTGGACCCGGTGATGGGGCTGGTCGGCGCCGCGCTGGTCACGGTGTGGGCAGTGGGCCTGCTGCGCGACAGCGGCCGCATCCTGCTCGACGCGCAGATGGACGCACCGGTGGTGGCCGAAGTTCGCGAAGTGATCGAACAGGGTCCCTGGCCGGCGCGCCTGGCCGACCTGCACGTCTGGCAGGTCGGTCGCGGCAAGTACGCGGTCAGCGCCAGCGTGGTTACCAGCGACGTCACGCTGGATGCCGATACGGTGCGCAACGCGCTGGCGATCCATGAAGAGCTGGTGCACGTAACGGTGGAGATTCACCGCAGCTGATCCTGCGCGACTGCGGTCGAATCTGTAGAGCCGAGCCCATGCTCGGCTTGCCGTTGCCTTTGCAGCGCCGAGCCATGCTCGGCTCTCGCAGGCCATCAGCCGAGCACGGGCTCGGCTCTACAGTCAGAGCTTCAGCATCATCCGCAGCAGGTACATGAGCAGCGGCAGCGCACTCAGCACCGCACCACCGATACCGATCCACGGCCAGCGCTCGCCGCGCACGCGCGAAGCCACCGCCAAGCCGCAGCCCACCAGCGCCGCGCCCAGCACACCCACGCCCAATCCCGCAGCCATGCCATTGCCGCCCGCGGCCACCGCCGCCTGCGCAGCCAATGTACCGGCGCCCCAACCCACAGCGATCCCCAGCCAACTGGCCACGCCGCACCACGGTGCCTTGCCCTGCGCCATCCGAAAACCCCTGTGTCCTTGCCGAATATCTGTACGGGCCACGCCCGCATGCTGCCTACACTAGCCGCACCTGCCTTGTAGGGACATCCCATGCGCACGCCCCGCCTGCTGCTGCCCGGTGCCCTCCTGCTGCTCACCGCCTGTGGGGGTGACGCCGGGCTTCCGTTCTCCGCCGATCCGCTGCAGGGCTGTTTCGCCACCAGCGCGCGCAAGCCGGCCGATTTCCGCATCGACAAGGAAGGTGGCCAGTACTTCGTCTCCTTCAGTCGTGGCGAGCAATGGCAGCGCGAGCCGAATGCCCTGCACATGGCCACCCGCAGCGAGATCAGCCGCTACTTCCGTGATGACGCCGAACAGATCGACAGCGCGTTGATCCGCATGGCCGGTGGCTTCGGCATCTTCCACTTCAACAAGGGCGCGGCGTTGAAGGGCAAGGCCAGCGACAGTGACTACATGGCGCTGATGCTGATCGGCGCTGGGCCGGTGTATACGGTGAAGTGCCAGTAGCGACAGACAAAATTAAGAAATGTTTGAAATCCGAAGAACTGCCTGATGCGCCCCAAAATGCAATGGTGCAAGTAATGAAGATGGAGCCTCACCCAGATCTGAGAGGCTCAAATGAAACTGCAGATAGCGATTCTCACGTTCATTGTCTCTGCATCCGTTCAGGCAGGAGACGGAACTCCAACTGATGGAAAAATCGCTGACGAAGCGAAGACCCCGTCAAGAATCGTCCGCAGCGCGGAATGGCCTGACTTCATTGGAGGAACGATCAGTGTGGAGCAGTCCCTCACCCGCAACTCGAAGGGACAATATGTATACCGCTACGACGATCAAACGGAAGCCACGAAGCAGTATCACGAGGCTTCCTGCGCGGATATCGGGATGAACCCCGCCAAGGGCGAGTCCATCACAGTGGGGCCTGGAAGCGCCGCGTGGCATTGCTCAAGCATCGAGTCGAACAGTGCTAGCGACGCAAAGAGTACTGACTATGTAATCGCCTATGCACCCAATGGACAGGTATCAGCTGGTCAGAACTTCATTTCCTATGGAACCGTAAGATTCAACAGCTCAGTCAGCGGGAACATCCAGGGTAGCGTGCAAATAGACAACGGGAGGTGCCATACCTTCTATAGCGAGTATTACCCACCCAACACCGTGGGAAATCACACTGCCAGAATACTCTGCTTCGCTCATGCGCCACAGACGATGAATACGTTGATGGAAGGATGCGTGCCGCGGGCCTGCGCAAGCGATCGTGGCTCCATCAGAGCCTACTGAGATCAAAACCCTTTGACGTGGCAGTGAGGGTGATGAAGCCGCCCTCACTGCTCAGGCTCATGATCCTATCCTGATGATCGCCTCTACTATTCAATCCCTCGCTCTCTTATCGGTATCGTGCCTTCCGGGCCAACTGAGCGCGGACTACAGTCTGTCAGGGACGCCTATTGTCATCCGCAACACATCGGCCCCTGACAGCTCTGGAAACATGACGTGCATCCAACAACTTCTTATCAGGAATGAAGAAGGGGTACTGACCTATCACTACGCCCTTCAACCCTCAGCGGCACGAGACTTCCATGAAGAACTCTGCGCTGCCATGGGCATGACGCCTTCATTGGGGACAGCATTGCTACCAACGCCCTCATCCGGTTGGGCCTGCACTACCGAACTCCATGATGGTGGCCAACGCCCTGCGGTACCATGCCCTCCCCCGAACCGCCCCGGTATCCGCCGTGCCCCACTACACCGGCCCCCTGCTGACCCGCGACAGCGCCGACACCCTGCGCCGTGCCCATGACAAGGGCGCCGCCGACTGGCAGGGCTCGCTCGACCTCGGCCGCAGCCAGGACAGCGTGGCGCTGGATGCCGACGGCTTCCGCTTCCGTGGCCAGCCCTACCCGTGGCCGGGCAAGCTGAAGGACCGCACGCTGTACTACTGGGACGGCGAGGACTTCGCCCCGATCTCGCGCTACAGCGGCTCGCTGATCAAGCTGGTGCCGACCGAATGGGGCGCACCGACCTTCGAGATCGACGGCATCAAGATGCTGCCGACCTCCAAGCTGTCACCCTTCGAGGATGCGCGCCGCAAGGTCGAGCTGGTCGCCCCGGCCGGCAAGGTGATCCTCGATACCTGTGGTGGCCTGGGCTATTTCGCCGCCTGCGCGTTGGAGGCCGGTGTCGGCCAGATCCGTTCGTTCGAGAAGAATGCCGACGTGATGTGGCTGCGCACGCTCAACCCGTGGTCACCGGATCCGGAATCGGCTGCGGCCGGTGGCCGCCTGCAGTTCAGCCACGGCGATGTCTCGCAGCAGATCGAACAGGTGGCCAGCAACAGCGTCGACGCGATCCTGCACGACCCGCCGCGCTTCGGCATCGCCGGCGAACTGTACTCGCAGGTATTCTACGACCACCTCGCCCGCGTCATCCGCAAGGGCGGTCGCCTGTTCCATTACACCGGCGCGCCGAACAAGCTGACCAGCGGCCGCGACGTGCCACGTGAAGTGGCCAAACGTCTGGAAAAGGCCGGCTTCAAGGCCGAGCTGGCGCTTGACGGTGTGCTGGCCGTCAAGCGCTGAGCCTCACTCCGAATCCACCTTGGCCAGCTTCATCACCCACGCCGGCACCTCGGGTTCACCGGCGTAGAACTCCTTCGGTTTCTTCTCCGCCATCGCCCAGCGGTGCAACCAGCTCGGGCCGTAACGGCCGCTGTAGCCTTCGGCACCACGTGCATAGGCCGGGTCACGCATCGCTTCATCCAGTGAGATGAAGCGATAGCCGCGGCGCTTCGTCGCCGCCACCAGTTCGGCAAACGTGGCTGCATTGAGTTCGTTGGCGTGCATCAGCCAGACCTGTGGCAGCGCGTAGCCCAGCAGTGCCTGCGACTGCTTCTCGTAGTAGTCCAGCTTGTTCAGCATGTACGGCACGTAGCCCTTGCGCAGCTGTGCCAGCGTCGCCTCGCGCGCCGGTGAATCCGGCTGCTCGTTCATCACGTTGGCGTAGGCGAACGCCCACACCCACTCGCCGTTGTCGACCGTCACCGGTGCCACGCGGTAGCCATGCTGCTTGAAGAACGCGTCCATCTCCGCGCGTTCTTCCGGCGTGCGCCCGGCACGCAGATAGGGGTGACGCATCCACTGCGGCTTCAGCCCACGCTCGGCCAGCAACGGCCGCAGCACCGTCTCGCCACGCAGGAAATCCTGCTGGAACGCAGGCACGCCCTTGGCGTTCAGATCCATGTGCGAGTAAGTGTGGTTGCCCAGCGCATAACCCGCGTCCAGCCAGTCGCGCAGCATCTGCACCCGCGCCGGCTGCACCTGCCCGTCGATCTCAAGCTTGTTCTCGTTGACGAAGCCGACTACCGGCACACCCGCCTGGCGCAGCTGACCCATCAGCGCTTCATGGCGTGCCTGCAGGTCGGCCGGCACGATCTCGTCCACCCGCGCCCAGGGCAGGTCGTCGATGGTCACCGCAATCCGGCGATCCACTTCGGCGGCGTGCACCGCCAACGAACACAGCAGCAATGGCACAGCACGCAGCAACCAACGCATCAGTACATCCTTGCAGGAGCGAGGTGCTGACTTTAGCGCGATTGCGGGCGCGTGGTCGGTCACACACCCGCTATGGGCTGCGCGACTGCACCTGACGCTCGCGCACGATCGCCCGCCACAGCATGAATCCCGCAGCCATCGCCATCAGCATCAACGCGACCAGCACCAGGGCAAGGTCATCGGGATTGCGCAGCAGCGGCGCGTGCTCGCGGGTGAGGATGCCGAATACCACCTGTTGCGCCTGTGCCAGCGGCAGCCGGCCCTGCTCGCCCAGTTCCACCAGGCACGCCGCTGGGGACAGCTTGGCTACGCTGGTCCACGCCATGTCGTACAGGTGCAATGCCCTGAGGGCCAGCGCCAGGATCGCGGCGTGCAGCGCCATCACCCCCCAGTTGGCGCGTCGCAGGCGTTCCGACAGGCGACCCAGCCGGTAGACGCTGATCGACATCGCGCCCAGCAACGCCAGTACCACGCCCGCCATCGGAATCCACTGCAGCGGTTGCCATGGTGCAAGCGCAGTGGACCGCGCCAGCAGCTGTTCTGCGACCTGCATGCGTGCGACCGGGTCGGGCCCACCGCATGCGTCATCCACCGGCTCCAGCAGCAGTCCCACGCGGTAGTGGAAGAAACCGGCTGCAAGGGCTACCGCCAGCAGCGCCACCACCTGCAGTGCCAGCAGAATCGGGCCAGGACCACAGATACGACAGAAGCGGGCAGCAGCAGAGACCATCGGTTCATCCGTGACAACAAAGGACCATCCTAACCAAGCGCCCTGTGCTTGTCGGCTGGCGGATACGACAACCGCCGCGTGGTCCCGGTAGGATGTGGATGAGCATGGACGGTCGTATGTAGAGGTGTTGTGGATGGTCACGCTGTATCTGTGGGTGCGAACGCTGCTTCCGCTGCTGGCGTTCGTGATCGCGTGGATGCTGCTGTCGCGCCTGATCAAGGCCCGCGTGGCGCGCCTTCCACGCGTTTCCTTGAACCTGCCCGAGTACAGCAGCAGCCCGCGCCGGAAGGACCGGCGCATCTACGCACGTAAGCTGCGGCGCAGACCGGGCCTGCGCACCGCAACGCGCCCGGCCACCGCGCCGCGCAGCTGGAATCTCGCCGCGGTGTTCGTTTCGTTCTCCGCATTGATCGCCGCCGTGCTGGTCTTGCCGGATGGCGCGCGCTTCCAGGTGATGGTCGAGAGCCTCACTGGCTACCCGGCCACGATTGCAGAAGTACAGGTTCCCGCTGCCGGGCAGCCTCTCGTGCTGCAGGCGTGGCAGCCCGCACTGGCGCAGCTGTCGCGGCCGGTAGCGATGCGCTACCCGATCGGGCGCACCGGCGGCGAGCATGAAGCGCACGCCACGCTACCGGTACAGGTCAGGCATCAGGGGGATCGGCTGCAGGTAGCTACGGCCGTGCCGGTGGATGCCGATGTGCTGCATGCAGAGCTTGCGCGCCTGGCGGGGCTTCCGGTTGAGGCCATCACCGTCCGCCAGAAAAAGATCGCGCCCTGGCTGGAACCCGGCTGGACGCCGCTGGCCAACCTGTAGAGCCGAGCCCACGCTCGGCTGCTTTTGCAGTAGATCCACGCCATGCGTGGATGGATGCAGAACGGAGTCGAGCATGGCTCAACTCTACAGATCACGATCCGCGCGGCAGCTTCGCGGCCCACATGTTGTCCACCAGATTCGGATAACGTCGCCCATTCTCTTCCGCCCGCTGTCGCGCCGCCTCTTTCTGCGCAGGCGACAGCGGCTGCGAGGTCTGGCCCTTGGGATTGGGCTTCTTCCACGGGGGTGTCTTGGTCTGGCGCATGGCCGCAGCTTACCGCTTCAGGAAGTTCAGCAGTGCCAGATTGAAGTGGTCCGCATGGCTGGTATTGCACCCATGTGGTGCGCCTTCCAGGATCACCACTTCGCTGCCCGGAATCGCCCGGTGCGTGCGCTGCCCGGAACCTTCGAACGGCACGATCGCGTCGCTGTCACCATGCAGGACCAGCGTTGGCACGGTGATCTTCTTCAGATCGTCGCGAAAGTCGGTGGTCGCGAACGCGTGCATGCAACCCAGCGCCGCCGCCTGATCGGATTGATGGCACAGCGCGATGGCCGCCTGACGCGTCTCTTCGGTCACCATCAGCTGGCCATTGGCGCTGAAGAAATCGCGGGTGAAGCCATCGAAGAACGCCTCGCGATCCTTTTCCAGACCGCTGCGCATTTCGTCAGCCTTGTCCTGGGTCAGCGGGCCGTCCGGGTTGTCGTCGCCGCGCAGCAGGAACGGCGGCACCGCCGCAGCGAACACCACGCTGTGCAGGCGCTCCTGGCCATGGTTGGCCACGTAACGCGCCACCTCGCCACCGCCCATCGAGAAGCCGACCAGGGTGACATCGCGCAGATCACGTTCCTCGATCAACCCGGCCAGGTCCGCCGCCAGCGTGTCGTAGTCGTAACCTTCTGCCGGCTTGTCAGAACGGCCGAAGCCACGCCGGTCGTAGCTGATCACCCGGTGCTGCGCGTCGCGCAGGATCGACACCTGCGTCTTCCAGGCATCGGCGGACAGCGGCCAACCGTGAATCAGAATGACCGGGCGGCCATCGCCACCGGTGTCTTCAACGTGCAGGCGGACGCGGGAAGCAGGCATGGGAGCTCCTGTGGAAGGGGAGGCTTTCAGGCTATGGGCCGGCCCCTATCGCGACCGTGATGGAATCGCCGGCCGCCATGACATCCCCTGCACAGGCGACGCCGCTGGAGCCGGGCCGTCAATGCGGGCATTCACTCCGTGGAAGGGCCGTTTCGTCGGACGCCGGCTGCAGCGCCCCAAACGCCATGCGAGCCTGCGTGAACCCTCCCTGGAGACTCGCCATGCTGCTGCTCACCCTGCCCCTGCTGGCCGCCGGCCTTGCCGCCGCACCCGCGCCCTCCGATGACCTGCGCGAGCAGATCCGCCAGGCCGACACCCAGCTGTTCGCCGTCGCCTTCGAGGCCTGCGATGCCGACAAGGCCGCCGCGATGACCACCGAGGACATGGAGTTCTTCCATGACAAGGACGGCAAGTCGGCCAGCAGCCGCGAAGACTTCCGCCGCAGCGTGGCCCACATGTGCAGCAATGCGCGCAAGGGCGGCTGGAGCCTGCGCCGCGAACGGGTGGAGCCTTCGTTGCAGGTGTTCCCGCTACACGACGAGCGGGCGCTGGAGATCGGCGACCACCGCTTCCATGAACGCGGCAAGGACGGCGTGGAGCGCTGGGTGGGCCAGGCCCGCTTCATCCAGGTCTGGCGTCGCGTGGACGGGCGCTGGATGGCCGAACGGGTGATCAGCTATGACCATCGGCCGGCAACGAAATGAACCCGTCGGCGACTGTTCACTCGCCCTGACCAAGACCATTCAGCCCACGGTCTCCTCCAGATCGCGGGCGTAGTAGCTTGCTGCCTGAGCCAACTCCGCGCCGATGGCGTCGCACAGGTGCGTTGGGGAATCGACCCGTACGTTGCTCCCGAAGCCCATCAGCCACCAACGCAAGGTCTGGTCGTCCTCCACCGTAGCGCGCAGCCGGATCCATCCATCACCCAGATCACTGATCGTCTGATCTTCGGACAGGGGCGTCTCCCTGAGATGCTCCGCAGCCTGCGCCCGGAAGCGCGCCTCCAGCACGATGCGTCCTTGCCCCTGGAACGCGGTGGCGGTGGTCGTCGCATAGCGCTGGAAGTCGAAGTCCGGCAGGCTCCTTGCCTCCATCTCCAGCACCCGGGTTCCACTCAGGCGATGCAACGCCAGGTGGCGGATGTCCGTATAGTCCCGCAGCATGCAGACAAGGTACTGCGCAGAACCGCGCATCAGCAGCCCCAGAGGATGCATGATCATCTCCTTCGGCTCGTCCTTGCCTTTGCTGCGGTACCAGCCTGACAGGCAGCGTCGGGATGCCAATGCCCTGTGGACATCCACCTGTACGGCCGTTTCCACCTCGGGGGCGAGCAGGTTCGGGCCCATGGGCAGGATCGCGGTCCTGCTGGCCCACTCCCCCCAGCCCGACGTCGAGACTTCCGCCCGCGCCATGTCGAACACGGGCATCAGCTCATTCATGGCCGTTGCCGGGAGCAGCTGACGCAGATGTGCATGCGAAAGCAGCAGTGCAACGCTCTGCGAAATCGACAGCCTGGGCGTGAAGGCGAAGTTCGCTTCCCTGGACCAACTCCAGCCAAAGGGCTTTTCACTGTCGTCGGCAATGAGCTGGAACCGCGTGGACAGGTTCTGGAGGTCCCGTTCAATGGTGCGACTGCTGGTCCTGAAGCCCAGCGGCTCCAGATTCTCCAGTATCTGCCTGACGGATATCCTGCGCGGAGCGCGCGGGATCATGCGCAGCATCTCCCACTGCCGCATCAACGTGTCGTTCGAACGGATCTTCATATCAATCTTCCCTTCCAGAGCCGACAGGCAACAAGAGCCCCACCAGAACGGCGTGGGGCTCTGCCCATCGTCAAGCCGCCTTGGCGGGCTCCTCGCCCTTCATCACCACCATCGCCGCATCCACATCGGCCACGGTCTTCTCGGTCGAAAGCACCAGCGCTCCTGCGTCATCCAGGATCGGGGTATCGATCATCACCTTGATCAGCTGGGCAATCTTCACGGCACGGAAAACCCGCTCCCGCGCCTGCTGGGGGAAACTACTGAAATCGCAGCCGTGCTCCCGGATGACATCACGGATATCGGCTACACCACGACGCAGCGACATGCACAGCTTGGAGAACGTCCTGTTGGCGAGCGTTGCAACGGTCTCGACCGCTGCCAACTGTTCGGCGGCCAACACGGCCTCGTCGTAATGGGTTCGAGCAACCTCTTTGTTACGGCGTGCATCGGCCAGCGCGGCTTCAGCCTTGCTGCCCACCACGTAGCCAAAGATCGCCAGCGCCGGACCGGCAACTAGGCCACCCAGCACCAGGGTGCCGCCAGCCATTCCGAATCCGCCCGCAGCCAACGAACCGCCGCCCAGCCACGCCAGCGTTGCGTTGGTTGCTGCAACACCGCTGAGGGTCGAAATGGCAGTGCCGGTGCTGGCACTGGCCAGCAGCATCGTCCCGTTGTACGCACCAAATGCCAACGCGGCGCCACTTCCCAGCCCGGCGCCCAGGCCCAGGCCCGAGTCCATCAGCAACTGGTAGTCCCGCTTCAGGCCTTCCAGCGACGCCGTGGTGAAATCGCCCTGCACCAGCTTGTCCAGTTCGGGTGAGCCGATCCCCTCAACGTTCTTGAGCAGGCCAAATGCATCGATGAAGTCTGCGATCCCCCCATTGAAAGCACGCAGTTTGCGTGCACCATAGTCCTCAAGCACCGTGTTGGTACGCTTGCGCTGCGTCTCCAGCAACGACGAGCCCTTCTCGATCAGCCCTTTTGCATCGGCGTTGGCGATGCCGGCATCCTTGTGATCGACCACGGCCTTGCCGCCCTTGTAGATGCCATACAGCGCGCTGGCCGCCATCGCGGCCCCGACTACGATTGGAATCATGGGTAACTCCTTTTACTCAAGAATGATGGCAACGGTACGGGTGGCCTCGCGATTGATACTTTCCGCGCGCTCAAGCAGGTCGTTGTAGATGTAGTCGTCAATACCGAAGATATCGGCCAGGCGACGCAGCTGTGCTTCCTCGACACTCGACACTTCACCGTCGGCCAGTGCAAGCAGCATCAACTCATACAGCATCACCTTCGGTACGGCCGGCTGCGCGGCTTCGACCATGGCCTTGTCGATCAGCGAGTCGAGCACCTCGCACGCCACCCGCGCCCGCTCCACCGGGTCGCTCTGGCGCACCAGCGGCATCGTCTGCAGGCGCGTCAACAGTTCCTTCGTCACCCCGTCGGACCGATATACCTTGCCGCACTCACGGGAAAAGCTGTCGAAGATCGCACGTTCGTGTTCGGATTCATCCAGCGAAACCTTGCTCAGGTTGGTATCGCCAGTCACTTCTTCGTGGGTCTTTCCGTCCCACAGCATCGGGTTGTCACTCACGCTCAGCAGGCGCGCAACCTTCAGGAAGGTTGCCTGCTCGGTGTCTGGAAGCAGATAAAGGAACATCGTATCTCCAAGGTCCTGGGATCACACACGGAAGCCGGCGTGGCCAACCTGCCCGGAAGGCCACGACCAGAAATGGGTTCGATTGATCAAAGCCGAAGCGGCTCGTCACCCGTCATGAACAGATCAAACTCCTGCAGCGAAGCAAACTGCAGGCGGCTGCCCAGCAGAAGGGCAAAGCGGTTGATTGCAGCCGCGAATCCATCGGCGTCAATCTCCGGCTGGGTGGTATCGAGTGCACACAGCAACTGGGCCGTCTCGTCATTCAGCACTGGAAGCTCGGCCGCAATGAACTGCGCCAGCGCCAAGCGCTGCGCCAGAATTTCTTCACGGGCAGCTTTGTTGAGCTCGATTGCCAAGGCCAGCCTCTCGGCAGCCAGATCTGCACTCCGGGCCGCCTCCAACGTTTCCCGATAGAAGATCGATGAAAGCGTGCAGCCAATCATCCCGCCGATGGCGGCGCCAACCACCGGGACCGGAATCGCGATCTGGCCCAATGCCACCATCATGGCCGAAGCCATCATGCCGGAACCCTTCTCACCGATCTCATCCAGGAACTGGACGCCGTCGATCTCACCCCTGGCGTAGCGGCGTATGCAGCCGGTCATGGTCACGCAGACGTCGACCACCATGGCCGGAGCGGCTGTACGGGAAAGGACCTGCAGGCTCTGTCGGCCTGACTGCTGCATCACTGCGGTCAATGCGGCCCCGGACGCAGCCGTTGCGTAGCCCATGCCGGCAGAGACGGCACCATCCACCAGGACTGCGCGGCCCGCATCAATCATCCCCCTGCGCTCGGTTGCCACCGCATAGGCATTGGTCGCCATGCTGATCGCCGCGCCAACCATGAACGCCCCGCGCGCGCCTTCAAGACCTGCCCTGTGGCTGGTATGCGCGATATCGCGCACCGTCGCCATCCGCGGATGGGTACGATAGAACTTCGCATCGTCACTGGTCAGCCCCGTATCCAGAAGGTTGCCGGCCAGCTGCTCATAGTTGTCTGCCTTCGCACGAAGATGCAGTGCGACCTCAGGCTTGCCCCTCGCGTCGACCACGTCCGCCTGACGGCGCAGATCTGCTGCCTGC
The DNA here is from genome assembly GCF_010608305.1 of Stenotrophomonas sp. AS012628. Taxonomy (NCBI): domain Bacteria; kingdom Pseudomonadati; phylum Pseudomonadota; class Gammaproteobacteria; order Lysobacterales; family Lysobacteraceae; genus Stenotrophomonas; species Stenotrophomonas sp. AS012628. Next base: position 28,895 of record NZ_VMBJ01000055.1, read on the forward strand.
GCCCGGCAATATGCCTCGGCATCGACGTACTGCTCCGAGGGCAGCTCCAACTTCAGCCCACGATAGCGCGAGAACTCTCCATCGGGCGCAGCGATCTTCTCAAGGAGCCGGTCACGGTTGCCCACGAACTTCATCTGTGACTGGCTGCCTTCAATGATCTGGCCATCCAGCACCCTTACCCGGTCAACGCGATCATCGTTCCGCCGGTACTGGGGATGCTCATCACTGCGCACCGTGCGAACGGGTGACCCACTGCTGATGGCCTCGGCATTGTCACGACTGGTCGCTGCGACCTCAGCCGCATAGCCGGCCTGCTGGGCAATGCTGTTTTCCGGACGTACCGGATCAAGCTTGTACCCGGAGATCTTCTTCAGGCCATGGGTAAATGTCTGACCGGTCAGTTCGTCTCTTCCGGTATACCCTTTGATGTATTCGGCATTAGCATTGCCATAACGTTGGACAGTCTCCAGCGTTGACATCGTCGTCGCTGCGTCCAGGATCTGCCTGCCCGACGTTTCGCGGGCACTGTCATCTGCATTTGCATTGGGTTCCATTGCGTTTTCCTCCGTGACGCAAAGCATCCAGCTGTGGGCCAATACCCAGGCATGCTTCGCCGGCGGGTTTGGCTGGGAGATCCATCTTCGGCGTGCATAGCGACAAACCATGTCGTAACGCCTGATCCCCCGGATCATCGACAGCACTTCCGAAAACTTTAGGCCTATTGCGAACTTTTCGTGGCCGATTGCGACGACACATCGCACTGCGACACAGATTGTCGGGGGAATCCGCATATTCCTCTCCGGGGAGGCCACGCAGGTGCTGGGCCTCCCTTCCTTCCATCACCTGACGAGGAACGCCATGTTCAGAATCATCGGTGCAACCGTGGTGTACGGGCTCGCGCTGTATGGCCTGGGATGCTGGGTACGTGACAGCCACGAAGTACGTGACACGAGGTAGACCTTTACTCCTGTCGAGACCCGGACGACCTCAGCGGTCGACAGCAGGCAATCCCCTCACCGGACAGCGAGGGAACACAGATCAGGATGATGGAACCCCCAAAAGAGAGATTGATGAACAAGCGTCATTCCGAGCTCGTGATCTTCATTGACAATGTCGTCGCAGAACTTCGCCCGGTGCTGGCCTGGATCGAGCGCCATCCGGTCCTTATTGCGTCGATTGCCGTACTTCTGCCCAGCGCAGGCATCCTCTACTACGCCGTCAGGGAAGAGCTGCCTCTCAGCCTGCTTTCGTCCGATGCCGTTTCCGCACTCCCCATGATGCTTGCGGTGACCGGGCTGCGCGTCCTTGCCCTGGCCGTCATGTTCCTTTCCCCCATCGTACTGTCCCCCAATCGGTTCTCGTATATCCCAGGCCAGGGAATCAAACTGCTGCCGGACGCTCCGGCGAGCCGGAACAGGACGCTCTGGCGCTGGAGCCTTGCGCTGATCACTCCGGGCGTACTGCATTTCAGCGGAATCTATGTCGCATCCTTCTACACCGAGATTTCAGATGCAGCACTGTGGTTCAGTACGATTGGCTGCCTGCTGATCTTCGTTCTCCTTTCCCGCTGGGCGAAGCCCGATGACAGGAAGCAGAAATGGCTTTCCTTGGATAGCTACTTCCTGCTGGGCATGGGGCTCATGCAACTGCTGTCCATCAACACGATCATGCGGCTCATGCTCGGCCTGGTCTCCAGGGAAAGTGATCTGGTGATTGGCATGTGCCTGCTCACGGCCGCAGTAGCATTGGGCATATTCCAGTCCATCGTCATCAGAGTGGTCGATGAACTGAGTGGACGATACGGCGTTGGTGTACTTGCACTCTCGTTCGCCTCGATCATGGTCACCGTGGCCATGCTCTTCCCTCCGACCGGTGCATACCTGGCCTCGCAGGTTGTCAATCCGCCAAGCGGAAAATCCCGCGGCTGCATGACGCTGGATCTGCGATCGCGTGACAGCGCATCCCGCAAGCTCCTGATCGGTGATGGTACCGCTACCCATCCGGTCAACGTTGTCTACTCGACCAGTTCCGTGCTGCTTGTACGCTTGAAGGATGACGACAGCAGGACCATCCATCGCATCCCCATGGACCAGGTTACCGAGTTCAACCCGTGCCCGCGGGAAACAGACACCGAGAAGTCACCCGGGACATAAGGAAGCTGATGCCCTGATCCGAGCAGGGCCGCCCGTGCCAGACGCACGGGCGGCCCCGTAGCCGGTTACAACTGAATCCGCGCCACACTCTCGTCAGCGCCCTTGTCGTCCTTCTCGCCGTTCTTGATGCTGACGAACAACACGTTGTTCTTAGCATCCAGCGCCAGGCTGTTCGGGTGGGTCGGCACCGTGTAGGTCGCCACCTTCTGGTAGCTGTCACTGTTGTACGCGGTCACCGTACCGGCCTCGCGGTTGGTCACGTACAGGCGCTTGCGCGGTGCATCCAGCAGGATGCCCAGCGGGCCGGCATCGGTCGGGATGCTGGCCAGTTCCTTGCCGGTGCTGCGGTCGAGCACTAGCACGCGCTGGCCCGGGTGCTTGCTGACCAGGCCGCTGCTCTTGGCCTGGTAGCCACGCAGGAATTCCGAGCCCTGGTCGGTCACGAACAGGCGCTTACCGGCGGGGTCCAGCGCGATGTTCATCGGCTGCTCGGCGGCGATCCTGTGCTGCGCCACCACCTTGTTCGACTCGGTGCCCACCACCACCAGGTCGGCCAGCAGGTTGCTGGTGTAGATGCGCTTGTTGGCCGCATCCAGCGCCAGGCCCGGCGCCTTGGCATTGCCCAGGCCGTCGATGGTGTTGATCACCTTCAGCGTGGTGGTATCGATCACGAACAGCACGCTGCTCACGTCTGGCTGGCTGCTGTGGCCGGTCACGTACAGGCGGTTGGCCGCGCTGTCGACCACCAGCTCGCGCAGGTCGTGGGTGTAGGCGGCCTTGCCGTCCTTGCCGGTCTTCTTCTCCATCAACTGGATGGTGCCGACGGCCTTGTTCTGCGCGGTGTCGACCACGGTCACCGACAGGTCCACGGTGTTGCCCACGTACAGGCGGTTGTGGGCGTCATCCAGCACCACGCCGAACGCCTTGCGCTCCAGCGGGATGCGGGTTTCCACGGCGAGCGTGGCCGGGTTCAGGCGCAGCACCTGGGCCGGGCCGGCGTCATCGCCGAAGCCGCCGGACGAGGCCACGAACACGGCGTTCTGCTTCGGGCTGTAGGCCAGCTCGTACAGGCCTTTGGCCACGGCCTGGCGCTGCACAGCGGCGGTGGTGGCACTGGCGGCGGGCGCGTTGTCGGCGAATGCGGAGGGCACGCCGAGGCTGAGCGAAACGGCAACGGCCAGCGCGGCCGAGCGGAAGAGAGGAGTACGGAACATGCGAGCGTCCTTGAATGGGCACGGGAAGGTGTCCTGGCTCGCTGGGCCGTACTGCGACGGCCCGCCCCGCATCTGTCTGCGCGGGGTGGGCTGGCTGGGGT
>NZ_VMBJ01000056.1:0-29945 GCF_010608305.1 Stenotrophomonas sp. AS012628
GCGCCGTGCCGTTCGAGATCTCCGAGGTGCGGCCGCAGATCGGCGGCCTGATCCGCCAGCGGTTGTTCACCGAAGGCCAGCAGGTCAAGGCGGGGCAGCTGCTGTACCAGGTCGATCCGGCGCCATACCAGGCGGCCTTCGATACCGCCCGCGGGCAGCTGGCGCAGGCCGAGGCCACCGTGTTGTCGGCACAGCCGAAGGCCGAGCGCACCCGCGCGCTGGTGAGCATGGATGCGGCCAGCAAGCAGGATGCCGACGACGCCACCTCGGCGCTGAAGCAGGCGCAGGCCAACGTGATTGCCGCGCGCGCTGCATTGCAGGCCGCCCGCATCAACCTCGACTACACCCGGGTGACCGCGCCCATCGACGGTCGCATCGGCACCTCCAGCGTGACCGCTGGTGCGCTGGTCGCGGCCGGGCAGGACGCCGCGCTGACCACCATCCAGCGGCTGGACCCGGTGTACCTGGATGTCACCCAGTCCAGCACGCAGGTGCTGGCGCTGCGCAAGCAGCTCGATGCCGGCCTGGTGAAGGCCATCGATGGCAAGGCACAGGTGAAGGTGCTGCTGGAGGACGGCAGCACCTATGCGCACGAAGGCACGCTGGAGTTCGTCGGCAGCGCGGTCGATCCGGGTACCGGCAATGTGGTGCTGCGTGCGGTCATCCCGAACCCGGACGGCCTGTTGCTGCCCGGCATGTACCTGAAGGCGGTGCTGCCGATGGCCACCGACGCGCGCGCGCTGCTGGTGCCGCAGAAGGCGGTGACGCGCAACGAACGCGGCGAGCCGCTGCTGCGCCTGCTCGACGCCAAGGATCATGTGGTCGAGCGCCGGGTCAGCACCGGCCAGGTGGTCGGCAACCAGTGGCAGATCACCGATGGTCTCAAGACCGGCGAACGGGTGATCGTCAGCAACGGCAGTGCGGTATCACTGGGCCAGCAGGTCAAGGCGGTGGCGGCCACCACGGCGCAGCTGGCGGCGATGCCGGCGATCGACCCGAACGGCAACACCGACGAAAAGTCGCACTGAGGCCTGCCGCGCATGGTTCGTTTCTTCATCGACCGGCCGATCTTCGCCTGGGTGATCGCCATTGCGGTCAGCCTGCTCGGCCTGCTTGCGATCCTGATCCTGCCGGTGGACCGCTACCCGCAGATCGCCCCGCCCACCATCACCATCCGTGCCACCTACACCGGTGCCTCGTCGCAGACCGTGGAAAATGCGGTCACCCAGGTCATCGAGCAGTCGCAGCAGAGCCTCGATCACCTGATGTACATGACCTCGACCAGTGCCTCCGACGGCTCGGCGCAGGTCAACCTGGTGTTCGCCACCGGCACCAATCCGGACACCGCGCAGGTGCAGGTGCAGAACCAGCTGCAGGCGGCCATGGCCACGCTGCCGCAGGCGGTGCAGCAGAACGGCCTGACCATCACCAAGTCCAGTGGTTCGATCTTCGAGGTGCTGTCGTTCACCAGCGAAGACGGCAGCATGGACAACTTCGATGTCGCCAACTTCATGGAAGCGCGCATCGATGACCAGATCAGCCGCGTCAGCGGTGTCGGCAACATCCAGCCGATCGGCCAGGAGTACGCCATGCGCATCTGGCTGGACCCGGAGAAGATGCGCCAGTACGCGCTGATGCCGTCGGACATCGAGACCGCGCTGCAGGCACAGAACACCGACGTCTCGGCCGGTGAACTCGGCGGCCAGCCGGCGCTGAAGGGCCAGCAGCTCGACGCCACGGTGACCGCGCGCAGCCGCCTGCACACGCCCGAACAGTTCGCGCAGGTGGTGCTGAAGGCCGATGCCAACGGCAGCGTGGTGCATCTGGGTGAGGTGGCGAAGATCGGCCTGGGCCCGGAGAGCTACGACAGCATCAGCACCTTCAACGGCAAGCCATCTGCATCGCTGGGTATCGAACTCAATGCCGGTGCCAACGCCATCGCCGTGTCCAAGGCCATCGATGCACGGCTTCAGCAGCTGCAGAAGTACTGGCCGCATGGCTACACCGCCCACGTGGCGTTCACCACCACGCCGTTCGTGACCATCTCGCTGAAGGAAGTGGTGATCACCCTGATCGAGGCGATCATCCTGGTGGTGCTGGTGATGTACCTGTTCCTGCAGAACTGGCGCGCCACCCTGATCCCGACCATCGCAGTGCCGGTGGTGCTGCTGGGTACGTTCGGCGTTCTGGCCGCGTTCGGTTATTCGATCAACACGCTGACCATGTTCGCGCTGGTATTGGCCATCGGCCTGCTGGTGGACGATGCCATCGTGGTGGTGGAGAACGTGGAACGGGTGATGACCTTCGAAGGGCTGGCGCCGAAGCCGGCGACGCTGAAGGCGATGGGCCAGATCACCGGCGCGCTGGTCGGTATCGTGCTGGTGCTGACCGCAGTGTTCCTGCCGATGGCGTTCTTCAGCGGTGTCACCGGCGTGATCTACCGCCAGTTCTCGGTGACGATTGCGGCAGCGATGATCCTGTCGGTGCTGGTGGCGATGACCATCACCCCGGCGCTGTGCGGCAGCATCCTGCACCAGATTCCCAAGGGCGGCCATCCGCACGGCGACCACGGCGGCGAACCGAGCCTGCTGGGCAAGTTCTTCATCTGGTTCAACCACCGTTTCGAGCGCACCTCCAACGGCCTGCGTCGTCGGGTGGATGGCTTCCTCGGTCGGCGCACGCTCGGCGTAGTGTTCTACCTGGTGCTGAGCGTGGTCACCGGCCTGCTGCTGTGGCACCTGCCTGGCGCGTTCCTGCCCGACGAGGACCAGGGCATGCTCAACGCGCTGGTGAAGCTGCCGGCCGGCGCCACGCTGGAACAGACCCGTGCTGTGATGGATCGCCTCAGTGCCGCCGCAGTAAAAGACGACAGCGTGCTGTCGATCCAGGCCACCGCCGGCTTCAGCGTGACCGGCAGCGGCCAGAATGTCGGCCAGGCCTTCATCCGCCTGAAGGACTGGGATGACCGCAAGGACGACGCCGATACCATCGCCGCGCGGTTGACCAAAGCCATGGCCAGCGTGCCCGATGCGCAGGTGTTCATCACCTCGCCACCGGCCATCCTCGGTCTCGGCGATGCGGGCGGATTTACCCTGGAACTGCAGGACGAAGGCGGTGGCGGCCATGCCGCCGCCGTGGCTGCACGCAACACATTGCTGAAGGAAGCTGCCAAGGATCCGAAGCTGGTCAACGTGCGCTATGCCAGCCTGGAAGATGCACCGGTGTATGCGGTCAAGGTGGACGACGCCAAGGCGCAGGCGATGGGCGTGAATCCGCAGGACATCAATGACACCTTGAACGCGGCGCTGGGCGGCGACTTCGTCAACAACTTCATCTACAAGGGCCGCATCAAGAAGGTGTTCATCCAAGGCGCTGCCGAAGCACGAATGCAGCCGCAGGACATCGAGCGCTGGAGCGTGCGCAACCAGGCTGGGCAGATGGTGCCGCTGTCATCGCTGGTCAGCGCGCACTGGTCCAGCGCACCGGCCGCGCTGCAGCGCTACAACGGCATCTCGGCGATGGAGATCACCGGCCAGCCGGCGCCGGGCGTCAGCTCCGGCGAGGCGATGGCTGAGATCGCGCGCCTGGCCGATACGCTGCCGGAAGGCTTCAGCCACGCGTGGTCGGACATGGCCTACCAGGAACAGCTGTCGGGCAACCAGGCGCCGATGCTGTACGCCATCTCGCTGCTGTTCGTGTTCCTGTGCCTGGCCGCGCTTTATGAAAGCTGGGCGGTGCCGTTCGCGGTGATGCTGGCGGTGCCGGTAGGCGTGTTCGGTGCGGTGCTGATGATGAACCTGCGCGGCCTCAACAACGACGTGTACTTCCAGGTCGGCCTGTTGACCACGATTGGCCTGGCGGCCAAGAACGGCATCCTGATCGTCGAGTTCGCGCGCATCCTCGAACAGCAGGGCAAGAGCACCCGCGAGGCGATCCTGCAGGCGGTCTACCTGCGGCTGCGGCCGATCGTGATGACCTCGCTGGCCTTCCTGATGGGCGTGCTGCCGCTGGTGTTCGCCACCGGCGCCGGTTCGGCCGCGCGCCGTTCGCTGGGTACCGGCGTGGCCGGCGGCACGGTTGCCTCGATGGTGCTGGGCATGTTCTTCGTGCCGTTGTTCTACCTGCTGGTGCGCCGCCTGTTCCCGGGGCGCGCAGCGACTCACGCCACTGCCCAGGAGGCAAGTCCATGAAGCCGATGCTGCTGCGCGCCCTGGCGGCCGCGACGATGACCACCGTGCTCGGTGGCTGCGTGGGCATGGCGCCGCATTACCAGCGGCCCGGGGCACCGGTGCCGGTGCAGTTCGGCAATGCGGCCACCGGCGAGGCTGATCCTGCGCCGGCGATGCCGGCATGGCGTGAGGTGTTCCTGGAACCACGCCTGCAGCAGGTGATCGCGCTGGCGCTGCAGAACAACCGCGACCTGCGCGTGGCCGTGCTGCAGGTGGAGAAGGAGCGGGCGCAGTACCGCATCCAGCGTGCGGCGCTGCTGCCGTCGGTGGATGCCAGCGGCAGCGTCACCCGTTCGCGGGTCAGTGACGCCAACAGTGAGACCGGGGCCACCCAGGTGACCGAGTCCGACGCGCTGCAGGTCGGCATCAGCAGCTGGGAGCTGGACCTGTTCGGGCGCATCCGCAGCCTGAAGAGCGAAGCCCTGCAGAACTGGCTGGCCAGTTCCGAGAACCAGCGTGCGGCGCGCACCAGTCTGGTCGCCGAAGTGGCGACGGCGTGGCTGGCGCTGGCCGCCGATGGGCAGTCGCTGGCATTCACGCAACAGACCCTGGACAGCCAGCAGCAGACCCTGCAGCGCACCGAGGCCCGCCATGCGCAGGGGCTGGCCTCGGGGCTGGACCTGTCGCAGGTGCAGACCAGCGTGGAAGCCGCGCGCGGCGCGCTTGCCAAGCTGCAGACGCAGCAGGCGCAGGATCGCGATGCATTGCAGCTGTTGGTGGGGGCGCCGCTGGATCCGGCCCTGCTGCCGACCGCGCAGGCGCTGGAGGGCAGCGTGGCACTGGCGCCGTTGCCGGCCGACCTGCCCTCAAGCGTGCTGCTGCAGCGCCCGGACGTGTTGTCCGCCGAACACGCGCTGCAGGCGGCCAATGCCGATATAGGCGCCGCGCGCGCCGCGTTCTTCCCGACGCTGACATTGACTGCCAACTACGGCCACAGCTCCACCGCGTTGTCGACGCTGTTCTCGGCTGGTACCCGTGGCTGGTCGTTCGCGCCCAGTATCACCGCTCCGATCTTCCATGCCGGCGCACTGAAGGCGTCGCTGGATGCCTCGAAGATCGGCAAGGACATCGGCGTCGCGCAGTACGAGAAGGCGATCCAGCAGGCTTTCAGCGAAGTGGCCGATGCGCTGGCCACGCGTGATCACCTGACCGCGCAGTTGGACGCGCAACGCGCGCTGGTCGCTGCCAGCCAGCGCAGCTACACGCTGGCCGATGCGCGTTACCGCACCGGGCTGGACGGCTACCTGCAGTCGCTGGACGCACAGCGCAACCTGTATGCCGCGCAGCAGGACCTGATCGCGTTGCAGCAGCAGGAAGCGGGCAACCGGGTGACCTTGTTCAAGGTGCTGGGCGGCGGCGCGGACGCACGGTAACGCGTTCGTTCCGGTAGCTGCCGACCTTGGTCGGCACAAATGCATGCAGCTTCGCGATATGAAAATGCGTGCCGACCAAGGTCGGCACCCACCAGAGCGGCAGTAGATCCACGCCATGCGTGGATGAAGCCCCGCCAATGCACGGTAGCGCCGGGCCATGCCCGGCGAGCGCAGCGGCGCGTTACGCCACGCGGCCGCGGCGTGCGCGTTCCAGATGCACCAGCAGCAGCGAGATCGCCGCCGGCGTCATGCCGGGAATCCGCTGTGCCTGGCCGATGGTCTGCGGGCGTACGCGCTCCAGCTTCTGCAGTGCTTCGGCCGACAGCCCGCGCACCGTCGCGTAATCGAAGGCTTCAGCGATCGGCGTGGCTTCGTGCCGCTGCTGGCGCTCGATTTCCTCGCGCTGGCGATCCAGATAGCCGGCGTACTTCACGCCGATCTCCACCTGCTCGGCCACTTTGGCGTCGGCTACCGCCGGGCCCAGCGACGGCACCTGCATCAGCTGCGCGTAGTCCAGCTCCGGGCGCTTGATCAGGTCCAGCACGTTGGTTTCGCGGCTGACCGCCACGCCCAGCGTGTCCTGCACTTCGCGGCCCAGCGCATTGGCCGGGGTTGCCCACAGTGCACCCAGGCGTGCGCGCTCGGCGGCGACGGCGGCCTGCTTGGTCTCGAACGCGTTCCAGCGGCGGTCATCCACCAGGCCCATCTCGCGGCCGGCCGGGGTCAGGCGCTGGTCGGCGTTGTCCTCGCGCAGCTGCAGGCGGTACTCGGCGCGGCTGGTGAACATGCGGTACGGCTCGTTGGTGCCGTGGGTGATCAGGTCATCCACCAGCACGCCCAGGTACGCCTCGTCGCGGCGCGGGCACCAGCCGTCCAGCCCGCGCACCTGGCGTGCAGCGTTGAGGCCGGCCAGCAAGCCCTGCGCGGCGGCTTCTTCATAGCCGGTGGTGCCGTTGATCTGGCCGGCGAAGAACAGGCCGTTGACCAGCTTGGTTTCCAGCGAGGCCTTCAGCCCGCGCGGATCGAAGAAGTCGTATTCGATGGCGTAGCCGGGGCGGGTGATGTGCGCGTTCCCGAAACCGCGGATGCTGCGCACCATCTCCAGCTGCACGTCGAACGGCAGCGAGGTGGAGATGCCGTTGGGGTAGATCTCGACGATGCCCAGGCCTTCGGGTTCGACGAAGATCTGGTGGCTGGCCTTTTCGGCGAAGCGCACCACCTTGTCCTCGATGGACGGGCAGTAGCGCGGGCCGATGCCTTCGATCTGGCCGCTGTACAGCGGCGAGCGGTGCAGCGCGTCGCGGATGATCTGGTGGGTCTGTTCGGTGGTGTGGGTGATCCAGCAGCTGACCTGCTGCGGATGCTCGTCCACCGAGCCGAGGAAGGACATCACCGGGCGCGGCGTGTCGCCCGGCTGCTCGTCCATCACGCTGTAGTCCAGCGAGCGGCCATCGATGCGCGGCGGCGTGCCGGTCTTCAGGCGGTCGACCTGGAACGGGCGCTCGCGCAGGCGCGCGGCCAGCGTGGTGGCCGGCGGGTCGCCCATGCGGCCGGCGGCGTACTGGGTCGGGCCGACATGGATCTTGCCGGCCAGGAAGGTGCCTGCGGTCAGCACCACGGCCTCGGCGTCGAAGCGCAGGCCGGTCTGGGTGATGACCCCACGCACGGCATCGCCTTCGATGACCAGGTCATCGACCGCGGCCTGGAACACCGTCATGTTGGCCTGGCCTTCGACGATGGCGCGGATCGCCATGCGGTAAAGGTTGCGGTCGGCCTGGCAGCGGGTGGCACGTACGGCCGGGCCCTTCGATGCGTTGAGCGTGCGCCACTGGATGCCGGCGCGGTCGGCGGCATGCGCCATCGCACCGCCCAGAGCGTCGATTTCCTTGACCAGATGGCCCTTGCCGATGCCGCCGATGGCCGGGTTGCAGCTCATCGCGCCCACGGTTTCGATGTTGTGGGTCAGCAGCAGGGTGCGCACGCCGGTGCGGGCCGCGGCCAGCGCGGCTTCGGTGCCGGCGTGGCCACCGCCGATGACGATGACGTCGTAACGATGGAAGGACGGGTTCATGGGGGCTGTTCAGCTTGGGGCGGGCGCGGCCGGGGGCGCCGCCGGGGTGGCGATTTTAGCGCCATTCGGGGTCCGGACGCCGGCGTCGGCCAGTTGGCGGCGAAATCGGCCCTAAAGTTGGCAGGATTTTTGCAGATAACCCAATAGCACCCATCGTGGCTGGCGCCATAGGCGCCCGTGACCGGAATTGGAACAGGGGCCGGTACAGGCGCACGGTGGGGGAGCAGAGGGCCGGCAGTCGGGGGACTGTCCGGCCCTGTTTTTTTGGGGCTGTCGGGAAGGCGCCATCCACGCATGGCGTGGATCTACTGAAGCTGGGGCCTTCGCCGGTCGGCGACCCGACAAAACAGACGGCCCCGCATTGCGGGGCCGTCTGCCTTCAGAGGTGCCGACATCCGACAGGGCCGGAACAGGGGGGATCCAGATGTTCCTGTCGGATATCGACGTAGAGCTTTTTGCGGCGGCCCGTGTCGTTTTTGTCACTTTGTGACGCGGGCCGTCACTGTCCGCGTAGAGTGCGGCTTAGACCGTGTGAAATGCAAGACGGTTCAGCGCTCAACTGTGCGCTGCGTCGCACGATCCATGTTGCGCCAGGGGGAACCGTTCATCCTCGGCGCACTCGGTGCCGGTGCCGGACGGGCCTGCGGCGGGGGCGCCGACGGCTGCGCGTTCGACTGCGGCGGACGGCGCATGGAGTCCATGTTCCGCCACGGCGAACCACCGTTGTACGACGGTCGCGACGGCGGCGGCGGACGGTGCTCGCCACCATTGCCCGGGCGCGGCGGCGGGCGATGGTTGTGCGGCGGGCGGTAGATCGGGCGCGAGTAGTACGGGTTGCCATAGCCGCCGTAATAGCCGCCATAGCCACCGTAGTACGGGTAGCCGTAGTTGTAGGGATAGCCGGCCGGGTAGCGGTACTCCACCGACGGCGCACCGTGGTAGTAGCTGCCGCTGCGGCCGCCGCCGACATAGTCGTAGGTGGTGCAGCCGGTCAGGGCCAGCAGCAGGCCACCGGCAAGCATCAGGCGCATTTTCATGGTGGGTCCCCCCATAGGACGGGTGTGCAGTCAGCTTCGGGCGCCAGCGTTGAATCGGCCCTTAATTCCGCCGGCCAGGATGAATGGAGGCGTAGGGCTGCATGCTGGCATGACCTGTGTCCCGGTCGCCAGCGCGAAGCCATACGTTAATCTTGCGTCATGAGCGATTCACTGTTGCCCCGCGCCGATGACGTCCTGCTTGCTGCGGCGAGGATCGCCCCGCACGCCAGCGTGACGCCGGTGCTGCGCTCGCGCACGCTCGATGCGCTGGCCGGCGCACAGCTGGCGTTCAAGGCCGAGCACCTGCAGCGCGGTGGCGCATTCAAGTTCCGTGGTGCCTGCAATGCGGTGTGGTCGCTTGATGCTGATCGTGCCATCGCTGGCGTGGTGACCCATTCCTCCGGCAACCACGGTGCCGCGCTGGCCCTGGCCGCACGCACCCGGGGCATGCCCTGCCATGTGGTGGTGCCGGAAGGGGCGGTGGCCGCCAAGCTGGCGAACATCGCCCGCCACGGCGCCACGCTCTGGCGCTGTCCGCCGACCATCGCCGATCGCGAGGCCACCTGTGCCAGGGTGCAGGCCGATACCGGCGCGACCCTGGTCCATCCGTATACGGACCCAGCGGTGATGGCCGGGCAGGGCACTGCGGCCCTGGAACTGCTGCACAGCGACGGCCCGTTCGATGTGCTGGTGGTGCCGGTGGGCGGCGGTGGCCTGGCCAGCGGTACCGCGCTGGCGCTGCAGCACGCCAGCCCGCAGACCCGCCTGGTGCTGGCCGAGCCAGCCGGAGCCGACGATACCGCGCGCTCGCTGGCCGCTGGCGAGCGGCAGGGCGCGTTCACCCCGGACACGATCTGCGATGGACTGCGTACCCTGATCGGCGCGCCGAATTTCGAACTGCTGCGCGCGGCCGGTGCCGAGGTAATCGTGGTCGATGACACCGCGACGCTGGCAGCGATGCGCCTGCTGTGGGACATCCTCAAGCAGGTGGTCGAGCCGTCCTCGGCCACCGTGCTGGCGGCGGTGCTGGCGCAGCCGCAGCGCTTCGCCGGCCTGCGCGTCGGCCTGGTGCTGTCCGGTGGCAATGTCGATCTGCCCGCCCTGCGCTGGGGGGCGCCATGAGCCGCGACCGGCATCGGCCTCGCACCGGCCTGCTGGGCTGGCTGTGGCGGCTGTTTGTCCTGCTGGTGATCTGGCTGCTGGGTGTGACTGCCTGGATCGTCTGGGTCGGCGAGCGCGACCAGGCCGCCAAGGCCGATGCCATCATCGTGCTGGGTGCGGCCGCCTATGACGCCAAGCCATCTCCGGTGTTCGAAGAACGTATCCGGCATGGACTGGACCTGTACGAGGCCCAGTACGCGCCGCTGCTGATCTTCACCGGCGGCTATGGCGGCACCGGTGCGCGCTTCTCCGAATCGCAGGTGGCGCGGCGTTATGCGCTCAAGCATGGCGTGCCGGACGATGCGATCCTGATCGAGACCGCTTCGCGCAACACCGTGCAGAACCTGGTCGAAGCCAAGCGACTGATGGACCAGCGCGACCTGCACCGGGTGATCATCGTCAGCGACCCGCTGCACATGGCGCGCGCGCTGCGACTGAGCAAGGCACTGGGCATCGATGCGCTGGCCTCGTCCACGCCCAGCACGCGCTTCCGCAGCTTCCACACCAGCTGGCGCTTCCTGGTGCAGGAGATCTACTTCTTCCACCGCGACCTGGTGCGCCCGCCGCTGAGTTCGCCGGCCAATACCTGAGCGGCTGCCGCGCCGCTGCGCTCGCCGGGCATGGCCCGGCGCTACCATTGGTGCACCCGGCGCGGCCCCTATCGCGCGCCCGGTAGCGCCGGGCCATGCCCGGCGGCTTTCGATCAGGTCTGCTTGCGCCGGATCGGAATCGCCGACACCGGCACCGAGGCCACGTCATGCCCGCCTTCGCGGATTGGTGCGCCGGGGTCCGGTGCCCAGGCATGGGCATAGATCACTTCCCAGCTGCTGGGCAGCTTGCCGTCGGCGCGCCGCATCGGTTCATACGCCGCTGCCGCCGCCGCGAAACGGCTACGCCCGGTCAGTGTGTGGCGGCGGTCCACCCGCGCGTTGGTCGCGCCCATCGCGCGCAGTTCGCGCATCAACGAGGGCAGGTCGTCGTAGGTCAGGGTGAACAGATCGCGGTCCAGCACCGGGTCGCGGAAGCCGGCCATCATCAGTGCGTCGCCGAACTGCGCGATCTGCGCGAAGCGGCTCACGTGCGGGCGGTCGTCGGCGGCGGCAAACGCCTCATTGAGTTCGATCAGCGTTTCCGGGCCGAAGGTCGAGCACAGCAGCAGGCCACCTGGCTTGAGCACGCGGCGGAACCCGGCGAACACTGCCGGCAGGTCGTCCACCCACTGCAGGCACAGGTTGCTGAAGATCACGTCCACGCTGTTGTCGGCCAGCGGCAGCGCAACGGCATCGCCACACAGGCGCTGGAACGGCTTCCACCAGCCGGCCTGGCGCTTGGCCTGGTCCAGCATCGGCAGCGCCACGTCCAGCGCGATCACCTGCGCCTTCGGCCAGCGCTTCTTCATCAACGCGCTGGCGTGGCCGGTGCCGGCGCCGATGTCCAGCACCACCTCGGGCTTGCGTGCCTCCAGGTAGTCCAGCGATTCGATCAGCCGCGACTGCACCTCGCGCTGCAGGGCGGCAGCGGCGTCATAGCTGCTGGCGGCACGCGCGAACGCGCGGCGGACATGGCGGGCATCGAAGTGGGACGGCATTGCGAAAGTCTCTTAGAACGTACCGGGGTAGGCGCCGCCGTCGATCAGCAGGTTCTGTCCGGTGAGGTAACCGGCCTGTGCACTGCACAGGAAGGCGCAGGCGGCGCCGAATTCGTCAGGCGTGCCGAAGCGGCCGGCGGGAATCTGCTGGCGGCGGCGTTCGGCGACTTCGCCGGCATCGCCGTCCTTGCCCGCACTGTGGGCGAAGTTGGCGCGCAGGCGGTCGGTGTCGAACTGGCCGGGCAGCAGATTGTTGATGGTGACGTTGTGGGCCACCGTGCGGCGCGCCAGGCCGGCGACGAAACCGGTCAGGCCACTGCGCGCGCCGTTGGACAACGCCAGGATGTCGATCGGGGCTTTCACCGCCGACGAGGTGATGTTGACGATGCGGCCGAAGCCGCGCTCGATCATCGCGTCGACGGTGGCGCGGATCAGTGCGATCGGCGCCAGCATGTTGGCGTCCAGCGCGGCAATCCAGTCGTCGCGTTCGAAATTGCGGAAATCACCGGGCGGCGGACCACCGGCATTGTTGACCAGGATGTCCACCTGCGGGCAGGCGGCCAGCGCCGCAGTGCGGCCGGCCTCGGTGGTGACGTCGGCGGCGACGGCGCGCACCTCACCGGCACCGGGCAGTGCACGCAGTTCGTCGGCGGCGACCTTCAGTGCAGCCTCGCCACGCGCCACGATCACCACGTTCACGCCCTCGCGTATGAGCGCACGCGCGCAGCCCAGGCCCAGCCCCTTGCTTGCGCCGCAGACCAGTGCCCAGCGGCCGTTGATACCCAGATCCATGCGTCAATCCTGCGGAATTCGGAGGGGGCTCATTGTCCGCCATCGGCCGGTGACAGGCCGGCAACGAAGTGTTGCAGGGCGGCAGCCACTTCGTCGGCATGGCCGAGGAAGGGCGCATGGCCGCCGTGGGCGATGGTCAGCGCCTGCGCACCCGGGGCCAGCGCCGCAGCGGCCTCCATGGCGACCGGTGACACCAGGCGGTCGCGCTGGCCGGCGATCCACAGGCTGGGCTTGCCCAGCGTCGGCAGTGCCCCGCGCAGGTCGGTGCTCTCCAGCAGGCGCAGGCCTTCCAGCAGGGCGCGTTCGGTGGGCGCACCGCGCTCGACCAGGCGCTGGCGCAGGGTGCGCAGTTCCTCGCGGGCATGCGCCGAGCCCATCACGTCCAGCGCGAGGAAGCGTTCCAGCGTGCCGCCGAAGTCGGTCGCCAGCTCACGCCCGAACTGCTCGAATACTGCCGGTTCGACCCCGTGCGGCCAATCCTCGCCACGCACGAAGCGCGGCGTGGCGGCGATCATCGCGAGGCCGCGGACCTTCGGCAGCGTGGCCGCCGCATGCAGTGCGAACAGGCCACCCAGCGACCAGCCGCACCACACCGCCGGCGGTGTGGCCGCGGCAATGGCACTGACCACGAACGGCAGGCGCAGCGGCGTGGTGTCGTCGCGGCTGTGGCCATGGCCGGGCAGGTCGACCAGGTGCAGGGTGAACTGGTCTGCCAGGCGCTGCACCAGCGGCGCGAATACACCGCCCTGCAGGGCCCAGCCGTGGATCAGTACCAGGTCCGGCCCACGGCCGGTGACGTCAATATGCATGGGCAACGACACGGAACTCAGGCAAAAGCGGGCAGCGGCGGTGGCGCGGCTTCACGCACGGCCAGGGTCACGCGATCGCGCGCGCTGGCGATGGCCTCCACCAGGCCACGCACCTGTTCCGGCGTATGCAGCGCGGACAGTGTCACGCGCAGGCGTGCCTTGCCTTCCGGCACCGTCGGCGGGCGGATTGCACCGACCAGCCAGCCGGCCTGTTCCAGCGCCGTGGACATCGCCACGGCGGTGCGGTCATCGCCGCACAGCAGCGGCTGGATCGGTGTTTCCGAAGCCATCAGGTCCAGGCCATGGCGACGCGCTTCAGTGCGGAACAGCGCGATCAGGTCGGTCAGCTTTGTGCGACGCCAGTGGTCGCGGCGCGCCAGGCGCACTGCTTCAAGCGCAGCAGCGGCCATCGCCGGTGGCACGGCGGTGGTGTAGATGTACGGGCGCGCGGTTTCGGCCAGATGCTCGATCAGGTCGTCGCGGCCCAGCACCAGCGCACCGGAACCGCCCAGTGCCTTGCCCAGTGTGACCAGCTGCAGCGGTACGTCGTCCACGCCCAGCCCGGCGGCGGCCACGGCACCACGGCCATCACCGACCACGCCGACACCGTGCGCATCATCCACATAGAACAGCGCCTGCTGCAGGCGTGCCACAAGCGACAATGCACGCAGCGGTGCGATGTCGCCATCCATGCTGAAGACACCATCGGTGGCCAGCATGGCCGCGCCATCGGGCGCGTGCTTGAGCTGACGCATTGCGCCTTCCGGATCCAGGTGCGGATAGCGGCGCAGACGTGCACCGGCCAACCGGGTCGCATCGAGCAGGCTGGCGTGGTTGAGCTTGTCTTGTACGCAGACATCGTTCTCTTCGCTCAGCAGTGCCTGCTGCACCGCCAGATTGGCGGCGAAGCCACTGCCGAACAGCAGCGCACGTGGATAGCCAAGCCACTCGGCCACCTCGCGTTCCAGCGCCTCATGCAAGGCATGATGGCCGCAGACCAGGTGCGAGGCACCGGCGCCAGCGCCTTCGCGTGCGGCGGCATCCTGAAGCGCGTTGACCACGCTGAACTGCTGGGCCAGGCCCAGGTAGTCGTTGCTGCAGAAGCCGGTCAGCCACTGGCCGTCCACTTCCAGGCGCACGCCATCACGACGGGTGACCGTGCGTCGCGGGCGGCGACGGCCTTGGGCATCGCGCAGAGCGCGCTGGGCGTGGAGGCGGGCGGTCAGGTCGGGGCGGGCCATGGTGGCTGAATGCGTCGACGGGGCGGCTAGGGTAGCGCGTTGCCGCGGCGCCTGCTTGCGGCCCGTCTCAGGCCGCGTGAGCGCAGCCACAGCCGGGCGTATCGGCACTGATATCGGCGTGCACGGTACCGCCGTGGTCGTGGCCTTCGGCATCCACCTGCACCGCCATCGGCTGCAACCCCAGCCGAGCGAACAGGGCCAGGTCGCGCTCGCTTTCCGGGTTGCCGGTGGTCAGCAGCTTGTCGCCGTAGAAGATGGAGTTGGCGCCGGCCAGGAAACACAGCGCCTGCAGTTCGTCACTCATCGCCTCGCGCCCGGCCGACAGCCGCACCATCGAGCGCGGCATGGCGATGCGGGCCACCGCGATCATGCGCACGAACTCGAATGGGTCCAGTTCGGCGCTGCCATGCAGCGGCGTACCCGCCACCTGCACCAGCTTGTTGATCGGCACCGAATCCGGATGCGCCGGCAGCGTGGCCAGCGCCAGCAGCAGGCCGACGCGCTGCGCGCGCGTCTCGCCCATGCCGACGATGCCGCCGCAGCAGGTCTTCAGGCCGGCATCGCGCACGTGTTCCAGCGTATCCAGGCGGTCCTGGTACTGGCGCGTGTGGATGATCGAATCGTAGTAGTCCGGCGCGGTGTCGAGGTTGTGGTTGTAGTAGTCCAGGCCGGCGTCCTTCAGCGCACGCGCCTGCTCGCCGCTGAGCATGCCCAGCGTGGCGCAGGTCTCCAGACCCAGTGCCTTCACCCCGGCGATCATCGCCGCGACCTTCGGAATGTCTCGATCCTTCGGCGAACGCCATGCGGCACCCATGCAGAAGCGCGATGCACCGGCGGCCTTGGCCTGGCGTGCCTTGGCCAGCACCGCGTCGGTCTCCATCAGCTTCTGCGCGTTCACCCCGGTGCTGTAGCGCTGCGCCTGCGGGCAGTACGCGCAGTCTTCCGGGCAGCCGCCGGTCTTCACCGACAGCAGCGTGGACACCTGCACCTGCGACGGGTCGAAGTGCTCGCGATGGACCGCTGCGGCGCGAAACAGCAGCTCGGGGAACGGCAGATCGAACAGCGCCTGCAGTTCGTCGTGTTGCCAGTCGTAGCGGATGGCAGCAGCCATGGCGGGACCTTGGGTACGAGTGGAGCGAGGGCGGCAGTGTGGGTGGGTTGATGAACACTGTCAACCTCAATGTTGCTATTGTGGTTTACGGTTGGCCGCTCCCATCAAGCCTGGCGGAAACGCCGCATTTCACCGCATCCTGCAAGGGCTGCGGCCAAAGTGGCCGCTGCCCAACGGAAGCGCTGGCGCGCAGACTCTTTCCCATGACCGATCTCCATCGCCTCCGCGGCCGCATCACCGCGCTGGTTCTCAGCGAAGCCTGGCGCCGCCGCGCCGCGCTCTGGGGCGGCGCCGTGGCCGTGGCGCTGGTGGCGATCCTGTTCGCCAAGGCCAGCGACGCGGCGTTCCATCTGTTCCAGCGCATCACGTCGCACTCGCCGTGGTGGGCCCTGCTGCTCACGCCGGGCATCTTCGCGCTGCTGGCCTGGTTGACCGCCGGTGTGCTGAAGCCCACGCGCGGCAGCGGCATTCCGCAGGTCATCGCCGCGTTGGACAAGGCCGATGAGCCGTTCCGGAAGACCAACCTTTCACCCGCGGTTTCGGCCGGCAAGCTGCTGCTGACCTCGCTGTCACTGCTGGGTGGCGCCTCGGTGGGCCGCGAGGGCCCGACTGTGCACGTAGGCGCCAGCTTGATGTACCTGTTCGGCCGCTGGTTCGGCTTCAAGGATCCCCGCGAGCTCTCGCACTTCCTGCTGGCCGGTGGTGCGGCGGGTATCGCGGCGGCGTTCAACACGCCGCTGGCCGGCATCGTCTTCGCCATCGAGGAGCTCAGCGGTCGTTTCGAGCATCGCTTCTCAGGCACCCTGCTGACCGCGGTGATCGTCGGTGGCGTGGTGTCGCTGGGCCTGTTGGGCAACTACACCTACTTCGGCCATGTGAGCGCACGCCTGCCGCTCGGCCAGGGCTGGCTGGCAATCCTGCTGTGCGGCGTGGTGGCGGGCCTGCTGGGTGGCCTGTTCGCGCGTGCGGTGCTGGCCAGTGCGGCGGGCCGCCCGCGCTGGCTCGGGCAACTGCGGCAGCGGCATCCGGTTCTGTTGGCCGCAGGCTGCGGCCTGGTGGTGGTACTGCTCGCCCTGGTCTTCGGTGAAGGCGCGTTCGGCACCGGCTACGAGCAGGCGCGCAGCCTGGTGCAGGGGCAGGCGGTGGTCGGCCACGAGTTCGGGTTGATGAAGCTGCTGGCCAACCTCGCATCGTACGTGGCCGGTATTCCCGGAGGCTTGTTCTCGCCCGCGCTGGCGGTCGGTGCGGGACTGGGGCACAACCTGGCGGTGCTGATGCCCGGCGTGGACCCGCGCGCGTTCGTGCTGCTGGGCATGTGTGCGTACCTCACCGGCGTCACTCAGGCGCCACTGACTTCGGCGGTGATCTCGCTGGAGCTGACCGACAGTGGTGATCTGCTGCTGCCGATCCTGGCCACGGTGCTGATCGCGCGTGGCGTGTCCGGGCTGGTGTGCAGGGTGCCGATCTATCGCGGGCTGGCGGAGTTGTTGATCGGGCCCGCCGCTACGCCACCGGCGACCGGACAGGGCGAACGCCTCTCCTGACGGGCGGCGGCCCCCGTCGCAGTTGAGGGCAGTTCCGACACTGCAATCGGTGCTTCGCCGATGGCCGCACGCGGCGTGCGCCATCAAGTATTGGGTGATGCGTACTTATCTCCTGCGTTCGGCAACCCGTGTCTCGCGCGCACTGCTTGGTGTGCTGCTACCGCTCCGCTGCCTGGTCTGCGGCGACCCGGGCCACGATGATCTTGATCTGTGCTGGGCTTGCTTGGCCGATCTGCCCTGGGCAGGCCGTGCCTGCCTGCGCTGCGCCTTGCCGTTGCCCGACACCGCGTTGATCGTCTGTGGCACCTGCCGCGAGGAGGTACCGCCACAGGCGGCTACCCACGCCAGCCTGCTGTACCTGCCACCGGTCGACCAGTTGCTGGTCCGCTACAAGTTCCATCAGGATCTCGCCGCTGGACGCCTGCTCGCGCAGCTGATGCAGCGCGCACCGCCGCCGTGGTCGTGCACGCCGCTGGTGCCGGTGCCGCTGCACAGGCGACGCTTGCGCCAGCGCGGCTACAACCAGGCCGGTGAGCTGTGCCGGTTGCTGCCGATGCCGGTCTGGCAGGGGGTGTACCGGCAGCGGCATACCGCACCGCAGTCTGAACGCACGGCCGAACAGCGCAGGGAAAACCTGTTCGATGCATTCGACGTGCGTGGTTCCGTGCCCTCGCGGCTGACCGTGGTCGATGACGTGATGACGACTGGCAGCACGGTGATGGAGGTCGCCGAGACGCTGCGCCTGGCCGGCGCAGCGGAGGTGCGCGTGTGGGTCTGTGCGCGGGCGCCGTGATCGCCCTCTTCATCCACAGGGGCTAGGATGAGGCCGGTTCCGGATCGGAGGAGTGGCCATGAATTCCCCCTTGTCTCCCTTGTTGTCGGCGGTTGGGCGCAGCTGGTGGATCCTGCTGCTGTACGGGCTCGTCGCACTGGGCTTCGGCATCATCGCCATCGGTTGGCCGCTGTCCGCAGCGATGGCACTAGCGTGGACACTGGGCGTGATGGCCATCGTTGAAGGCGTCATCAGCCTGTTCGCACTGGTCAGCGGCGGCAGTGGTGCCTCGCGTGGCTGGTTGGCGCTGTATGCCATCGCTTCGCTGGGCTTCGGCATCCTGGCGGTGATCAATCCGCTGGCCACCGCCAGCGTGCTGGTACTGTTCCTGGCGGCATGGCTGCTGGTGGCCGGCATCTATCGCATCGTGTTCGCGATCCGCGTGCGCAAGCAGATCCAGGGCGAGTGGCTGCTGATCCTCAGTGGCGTGCTGGCGGCGGTGCTGGGGCTGCTGTTCGCGGCCAATCCGTATGCAGGCGTGGCGGTGACCACGCTGTGGATCGGCATTGGCAGCCTGCTGTACGGGCTGCTGCAGGTGCTGGTGGCGTTCAAGCTGCGGAAGCTGAAGTGAGGGGCGCGTTTCCGTTCCTGCTGGGCGCAGCGCTGGTGCTGGCCGGATGCATGCCGGGTGCCACGCCCGGTGCGCTGGCAGGCAAGGATCATGCGCCGCGCGCGGGTGTGGATGTACGCCTGAGCGCGGTCGATGCGGACGGCAAGGGCAGGCAGGCGCAGTGGCAGGGCGAAACGCTCGCCCTGCGCGAGCCGCCGATCGCTGGCAGCGCCGACATCGCCGATGTGCGCTACGTGCTGGACGAGGCCAAGCAGCCGGGCCTGCAGATCCGCTATCGGCCCGAAGCGCACCAGCGCATCCACGATGGTACGGAAGCACTGGTGGGCCAGCGCGCGGCGCTCAGCGTGGACGGCCGCGTGCTGATGGTGGCGACGGTGAAAGGCCCGTTCGGTGAATCGATGATGCTGAGCGGGTTGCCGAGCATCGCCGAGGCGCAGGCGTTGGCGAAGCACATCACCGGTCAGTGACGGGCGCGCCAACACCAACGCGTTGCGCGCGGAGGTCGACCAAGGTCGACTGCTACCGGGCGAACCGTGCCTCGATCTCCTCCAGTGACTTGCCCTTGGTCTCCGGCAGCCAGAATGCGGCCACCAGGAAGAACACGAAGGTGCACGCCGCCCAGAACACGAACATGCTGGCGTAGCCGTAGTGGCCCACCGTGGGCAGGAAGAGGGCGGCGATGGTGGTGGACACGAACTGGTTGATCAGCAGCGCGATGCTCATGCCATTGGAGCGGATGCGGTTCGGCATCAGCTCCGACAGTGCCAGCCACACGCACACGCCGGGGCCGACGGCGAAGAACGCGACGAACACCAGGATGCAGGTGGCCACGGCCCAGCCGTGTGCCGGTGGCGGCACCGGGCCAATGCGGGCCTGCTCGATGCGCAATGGCGCCTGGCTGGCACTGGCCGGGTCGGCAAATGGGTTCAGGTGGAGTTTGCGGAAGAACGCACCGATCACGCTGTCCGGCTGCACGGTGCCGGTGCGCTCGATGCGCAGTTCGCGATCAATCAGGTTGTCGCTGCGCAGGGCGCGCACATTGGTGAAATCACCATAGGCGTACGACACGGTCAGCTGCATCGGTCGGCCCTGGCTGTCGATGCCATTGCTCAGGCGTTGCCACTGCGCGTCATCCAGCACCAGCTGCAGGCCGTCGCCGCTGACCGCCGCCTGCAGCTGAGGCTGCACATCGGCGCGTCCGCGCTCGGCCTGGAAGAACAGCGTGGCCGCCGCCAGCAGGGCCACGCAGATGCCACCGCTGCCCAGCATCAGCAGGAACTTGCGGCCCTTGCGGTCGACCAGCAGCAGCGCGACCACGGTCATCACCGCGTTGAGCAGCTTGATCGCCACGTCGGCACCGTTGGCCACCGAACCGGACAGGCCGGCCTGGTTGAGGATGTTGACCGCGTAGGCCAGCACCGAGTTGATGCCGGTGGCCTGGGTGCAGGCCAGCACCACGCACGCGAGCACGAACGGCACCACGTAGCGGCGGCTGAGCAGCGGGTCGCGCTTGCCGTCGCTGCTGCTCGATTCCGGCGCCTGGATCTGGGCCAGCGTGGGCTCGACGTCTGCGGCGGGGAGGACGCGCTGAAGGCTGCGGCGGGCTTCATCGATGCGGCCGCGGCGCACCAGCCAGCGTGGTGATTCGGACAGCCAGAAGATACCGGCGCAGAACAGCAGGCCGGGCGCCAGGCAGGTCCAGAAGATGGTGCGCCAGGCGTGGTCCTTCACCGTGAACAGTTCCTGCGCCTGCTGCGCGACCGGCAGCGAGCGCACGGCCTCGGCGGCGGCATCCACGGCATGGGCGTGGTACAGGCCGATCAGGGCTGCCAGCACCAGGCCAACGGTCAGCAGCAGCTGGAACATGGCCGCGCCGCGCCCGCGCCGTTCGGGGCTGAGCACTTCGGCCAGGTACAACGGAATCACGACGCCGATCAAACCGCCACTGATGCCCTGCAGCAGGCGTCCCAGCAGCAGCGGCGTGTAGCCGGAGGCCAGTGCCATGATCGGAATCGAGGCGGTGAACAGCAGGCCGGCCAGCAGCATCGCGCCGCGGCGGCCAATCAGGTCGGCGATCATGCCGGCGAACAGCGAGGACAGCACGCTGCCCAGCAGTACGGCTGCCACCACGAAGCCGAGCTGCTGGCTGCTGAGCTGCCAGGCGTGACTGGCGGTCGCTTCAAGATAGGGCAGGGCACCGGCGATGATGCCGATGTCGATGCCGTACAACAGGCCACCGAGGCCGCCGATGAAGAGCAGGTAGCGTACGGGCCAGCGCGGGGCGGTGCTTGCAGTCATCGGCAGTTCCTGTGGTAGCGCCGGGCCAGGCCCGGCGGCGGTTCGTCGCAGAGTGCATTCTGTAGAGCCGAGCCATGCTCGGCTGCTTTCCGTTCCGATATCGAGGTTCCCCATGCCGCGCTTCGCGCGGCGAGCCGAGCATGGCTCGGCTCTACAGGGAGCCCGCGCGGCATCCGGGCCGCATCGCTTGCGTCAGGTCAGATCGACGACGCGCCCGCCGATCACCACCTGCTGCAGGCGCAATCCGGCATCCAGTACCACCAGGTCGGCACGGGCGTCGGGCGCAATGCGACCGCGATCATCCAGGCCCAGGTAATCGGCGGGGAAGGTGGACACGCGATGCGAGGCATCGGCCAGTTCCAGTCCCACACGCACCAGGTTGCGCAGCGCCTGGTCCATGGTCAGTGCGCTGCCGGCCAGCGAACCGGTGGCCAGGCGAACGCAGCCGCCGCACTTGTGCACGCGCTGTTCGCCCAGCGCGTACTCGCCATCGGGCATGCCGGTGGCGGCGGTGGCGTCGGTCACAGCGTACAAGCGCGGAATCGCGCGCGCGGCCAGGCGGATCACGCCGGGATGGATGTGCTGCAGGTCGGGAATGATCTCGGCGTACTGCGCATGTGCCAGCGCCGCCGCGGCGATGCCAGGCCGGTAGTGGTCGACGCCGGTCATGCCGTTGAACAGGTGAGTGAAGCCGGAGGCACCCGCCTGCAGGGCAGCAACACCCTCTTCGTAAGTGCCGGCGCTGTGGCCGAGCTGCACGCGAATGCCCATTGCCGCCAGCGCGGGAATCAGTGCGGTGTGCTCGCCGATTTCCGGCGCCAGCGTCATCACCCGGATCGGTGCCAGCGCGTGCAGCTGCTGCACCAGCGCCAGCGTCGCCTCGATGGTGCGGTTGGGTTGCGCGCCCAGCCGCTGCGGGCTGATGAACGGCCCTTCCAGATGTACGCCGGCAATGCAGGCGGCATCGGCATCGGGCGCTGCGATGGTTGCGGCCACGCCGTGCAGCGCGTGCTCGATCTCATCCAGGCCGGCGGTCATGGTGGTCGCCAGCAGTGTGGTGGTACCGAAACGCAGATGGGTGCGGGCGATGGTGCGTGCCACGTCGCCGCCCTGCATCAGGTCGACGCCGGCCGCACCATGCACGTGCAGGTCGATGAAGCCGGGCAGGATCACCGGCAGCTGCAGGTCGTCAGCGCCGCTGTGGTCGTCCACCTGCAGCTGGCGGATGTGCGAATCGAAGTGGACGTGGCCACGCCGCCAACCCAGCGGCGTGAGGATGCGGCCATGCAGGGTGCGGGTGTCGGTCATGCAGTGGGCTCGGCGATGATCACTTCGATGCCCAGCCGCTGCAGCCCTTCACGGGTTGCGTCGTCGATGCCGGCGTCGGTGATGATGGCATGGATCTGATCGAGAAGTGCGATGCGGTGCAGGCTGACGCGGCCGAACTTGGAGGCGTCGGTCAGCACCACGATGCGGCGCGCGCGCTCGACCATGCGGTGGTTGAGGCGGGCTTCGGCTTCATCGTGGGTGGTCAGGCCGAACTGCAGGTCCAGGCCGTCCACGCCCAGGAACAGGGTGTCGAAGCTGTAGGAGTTGAGGCTGGCTTCGGCCTGGCTGCCCTGCAGCGACAACGACTGCTGGCGCAGCAGTCCACCGGTCAGCAGCACGTTGATGCCGGGCGCGTTGGCCAGTTCCCAGGCGATGTTCAACCCATTGGTCATCACCGTCACGTCGCGCTGGGTGCGCAAGTGACGGGCCAGGGTCATCGTGGTCGAGCCGGAGTCGATGATGATGTTGTCACCGGGCCGCACCAGGCGCGCGGCACACGCGCCGATCGATTCCTTCAGCGGCAGGTTCAGTGCGTCCTTTTCGTGGATGTCCTGTTCCTGCGGCGGCGTGCGTACCAGCGTGGCGCCACCGTGGGTACGGTTGGCCAGGCCTTGCGATTCGAAGTGGGTCAGGTCGGCACGGATGGTCACCGCCGACACGCCGAAGCGCTCGACCAGATCGGCCACCTGCACCGAGCCGTGCTCGATCAGCAGCTGCAGGATCTGTTGCCGGCGGGAGCGGGTGTTGCGCATGGCCATTCTCGGTGTCGCGGGGAAAGGTAGAGATTAGCCGTTCGCAGCAACGGCGGCAGCCGCGTCTGCGTGATGCGTGCGGGTTCCGGCCTGGTTGGCGCTGCACGCACGGGCGTACTCGCCCAGGCACAGGCCGACGCGATGCCGTGCCAGCGCGGTAGGCGTATTGGCCAGGGTGCCCTCGCGCACGGCGCGGTACTGCTCCGGCAGGTACTGGCTGAGCAGTACCAGCGGCGGCGCGTGCTGTTCCAGGTTGGCGAACAGGGTCTGCACCGCCTGCACCAGCGCGGGCTCGCCCCAGTAGTAGCGGCAGCGGTCGCTGAAGGAATAGCTGCGCAGCAGGCGCAGCGCTGCCTCATCGCCCTGGTAGTAGGACTGCCAGTACTTCGGCTGCGCAACCATCACTTCTTCCAGCACCTGCGGCAGGCGCGAGCACAGTGCGGCCGGCAACAGTTCAGCCTCGATCGCGGCCAGCGCGAACAGCGCTTCGCGGTAGGCGAAGGTCGCCGCCGGGCCGACCTTGAGGATGGCGAAGTGGTCGCGCACCAGCGCGTGCAGCCCGCTTTCGCGCTGGTAATCGGTGGAATGCGCTTCGAACACGATGCGCGGCTGCTGTTCGAGGAAGTCGGCCAGCGTGCTGGCGGCGGCCGGGTCGTACTCGTGCACACTGCTGTGGTCGAAGTCCACGCCCGGTTGCACCACCATGGCGATCACGCGCTGCCACGCATCGCGCAGCTGCGGCGTATCGAACGCCTGCTGATGAATCGCCAGGGTCTGCGCGGCAGCAGCGGGCGTGGTCACCTGCAGGCCTTCGGCCAGCGAGGCTTCGCCACCGGGAATCGGCACTTCGGTACCGATCACGTAGACCGGCGGCGGCAGGCCATGATCGGCGGCGGTGCGTTCGGCGATCTCGGCCAGCTCGGCCGAGCGCGCGGCGACGATGGCGTCGGGCAGCGGCACCGGGTCATCGGCGCAGGACATGCTGCAATCGAGGTGGATCTTGTGGAAACCGGCGGCGACGTAGGCTTCGATCAGCACGCGCGCGTGGGTCATCGCTTCGGCAGCCGGGCGCTTCTGCCAGGCATTCGGGCCGAGGTGGTCGCCACCCAGGATCAGCCGCTCGCGCGGGAAACCTTCTTCATCGGCCAGCGTGCTGACGTAATCGCGGTACTGCGGCGGAGTCATCCCGGTGTAGCCGCCGAACTGGTCGACCTGGTTGGAGGTGGCCTCGATCAGCAGCACGGTGCCGTGCGCCAGCGCCACATGCATGGCCGCACGCAGCACCTGCTCGTTGCTGCAGCAGACGCTGTACAGGCCGACGTTGGCACCGGCGCGGTGGGAGGCAAGCAGGGTCTGCAACGGGGACATGGTCAGGCTCCGGTCAATCAGGAAAACGAGGGTTGGCAGGCGAGCAGGGCGGCACCACGTGCGCCACCAGCATCGCCGAAGCGCGGCGGCACGATCGGCGGAACCTGCACGCCGTTGAACAGATGAGCGGCGATGGCCGCCGGCAGCTGCTGGTACAGCGGCGCGTACTGCGAGAGGCCACCGCCGAGCACGATCACGTGCGGGTCCAGCGCCAGCACCAGCGCGGCCAGGCTGTGGCCAAGCAGATCGCGGTGGATGTCCAGCGCCTTGCGCGCACGCGCATCACCGGCTTCGGCCAGGGCGATCACTGCGCTGGCGTCGGTGGCGCTGCCACCGAGGTGACGCTCGATCATTGCCAGCCCGCTGCCGGACACGTAGCGCTCCACGCAGCCTTGCAGGCCGCAGGCGCAGTCGATGAGTGGCAGGCCATGGCGCTGCAGCAGGTGGCCCGGCACGCTCCAATGGCCCCATTCGCCCGCCAGCCCGTTGAAGCCGGACAGCAGCCGGCCCTGCAGGCAGAAGCCGCCACCGGCACCGGTGCCGAGGATGGCGCCGAACATGCTGGGGTAGCCGTCGGCGGCCCCGCCATGCGCTTCCGACAGGGCAAAGCACTGCAGGTCGTTGCCGAAGTGCAGCGGGCGTTGCAGGCGTGCCTGCAGATCCTGCGCCACGCATTGGCCGGTCAGTGCCGGCACGTTCGCGCTGAGCTGGCGGCCGCTGCGGCGGTCGCGCACGCCGGGCAGGGCGATGCCGATGGCGGCATCACCGCGGCCCAGCGCCGCATCGGCCTCGGCCACCAGCGCCACCACCGCCTTCAGGAAGCCGTCGTAGTCACCCTGTGGGGTGGCCACGCGGCGGCGCCAGGTGACCTGCATCGCCGCATCGCACGCCACCAGCTCGATCTTGGTGCCGCCGATGTCGATGCCGTAGCAGGCGTGGGCGATCAGCTCAGCCATGGTGGATGGTGACGCCCTTGACGACGCGGTTGACGGTGCCGTCCGGGAACGGGTTGTCCGGGGTCAGGCCCAGCGCGGCCGAGCGCTGCAGCGCGAACAGCTGCGCGAAGCCCAGCCACACCGGTGCCAGCCACGGATCGTCCAGTGCCGGCACGGTGAGGGTGTATTCGTCGTCGGCGCCGATGTCCGAATGCGGGCCGATCGCCAGTACCTGGCCGGCCACGCCATCGCGGCGCAGTTCTTCCAGCAGGTCCTGTTCGTAGCGGCGCGCCAGCGGCTGCACGCTGCGCAGCACCACCACCAGGGTGTTGCCGTCCAGCGTCGACTTCGGGCCATGGCGGAAGCCCAGCGGTGTGTTGGCCAGCGCCAGCACGCGGCCGGCGGTCAGCTCCAGCACCTTCAGCGCGCACTCGCGCGCCAGCGCTTCCAGCGGGCCGCTGCCGAGGTAGATGATGCGGTTGAACGGGCGCTGCGCCAGCACCGCCACCGGTGCATCCCACTGCGCCTGGCCTTCGCGGGCCAGCGCGGCGATCTGCTTCAGGCGCGCCACGCGCGCATCCCACGGCGAACGATCGAACACGGTCAGTGCGGCCAGCAGCATGCAGGTCAGGCTGCTGGTCATGGCGAAGGCGCGATCGCAGCTGGCCGACGGCATCAGCAGCGTGCAGGTATCGGCACGGCCGGCACCACGACGGGCGAGTTCGCCATCGGCGTTGCAGGTGATGTCGAGGAAGCGTGCCTCATCCACATCGGCGCGCACGCGGTCCACCGCGGCCACGCTTTCCGGACTGGAACCACTGCGGCCAAACGAGACCAGCAGGGTGGGGCGGTCGCGCTGCAGGTACAGCGCCGGATGGGTCAGCAGGCTGGTGGTGTGCACCACGCGCACCTCGGCCGGCCACTGCGCGTTGATCGCATCGGCCACCATCTCGGCGATGAAGCCGGAGCTGCCGGCGCCGGTGAACAGCACGCGCTGGTTGGGATCGTTGAGGCTGCCGCCGAGGAAGGCCTGCAGGCGGTCGCGGGCACGCGACAGATCCTGGGCGAGGGCTTCCCACAGCGCTGGCTGCTGGGCGATTTCGGTAGCGGTATCGGCTCCGCCAAGGCGCTGCCAGGCGGACACATCGGAAAGCAGGGTGACGTCCATTCGGAGGTTCCAGTTGGGCCAGCGCACCATCTGCGTTTTCTTTCGAAATGTCAAACATCGAAAGTAAAAAGAAAGAAAATGACGCGATGACTTTTCCCGCTGCCGGGCGCTCGGGAAAACGAAAGAACGGGGCGAATGCCGTATCGCACAATGCTTAACAGGCAGCTGCAATCGATTACACAAAGTATTGCGACGCAACAACTTTCGTTTCAACGGAATATATCTTCCTTTTTCCTTTCAATTTGTTGACATCTTTCGAATCGCTGCCCTAGAGTCGGCCCAACCGCTTTCGAAACGCCCGGTGAACGGGTTGGGAGTCCGTGTGGAAATCTGCGTTCGTCGCTCGCCGCTGATGCTGGCTCTGTTGCCGGCATTGATGTTGGCGTCCATGCCGGCCCAGGCCGAGTCGGTCGGCAACCTGCATTCGGTTGCCGCCAGCGCCAGCCGCGACGGCGTGCAGGGCTGGGACCTGCAGACCGACAAGGGCGCGCGCCTCCGCATCGAACTGCCGGCCACCGACATCATCCGCGTGCAGGCAGGCCGCAACGGCACGCTGACCGGCGCCGGCGACAAGGCCGCGCCGATCGTACTGCCGCAGCCCAAGGCCAACGTGCAGGCGAAGCTGGAAGAAGACGCGCAGGAAATCCGCGTGCGGACCGAGTCCCTGGTGCTGCATGTACAGCGGCAGCCGCTGCGCATGCGCCTGGAACGGCTGGACAACGGCCAGCCCACCGCGCTGTGGCAGGAACTGCAGCCGCTGGACCTGGATGCCACGCAGAGCGTGCAGGTGCTGTCCTCGCAGGCCGATGAGGGCTACTTCGGTGGCGGCCAGCAGAACGGCCGCTACCAGTTCAAGGGTCGCGAGCTGGAGGTGTCCTATTCCGGCGGCTGGGAAGAGGGCGACCGCCCCAGCCCTGCCCCGATGCTGCTGAGCAGCCGTGGCTGGGGCATGCTGCGCAATACCTGGAGCGATGGCAGCTACGATCTGCGCGAGGCCGACCAGTCCACGCTGCTGCATCGCGAAGACCGCTTCGATGCCTATTACTTCGTCGGCGCCGACCTGCCGAAACTGATCGAGCGCTACACCCAGCTGACTGGCCGCCCGAACATGGTCGCGCGCTGGGCGCTGTCCTACGGCGACGCCGATTGCTACAACGATGGCGACAACAGCAAGAAGCCCGGCACCGTGCCCGAAGGCTGGAGCGACGGCCCGACCGGCACCACCCCCGATGTGATCGACAGCGTGGCCAAGCAGTACCGCGCCCACGACATGCCCGGTGGCTGGATCCTGCCCAACGACGGCTACGGCTGCGGTTACAAGCAGCTGCCGGAAACCGTGAAAGGCCTGGCCGGTTACGGCTTCCGCACCGGCCTGTGGACCGAGAACGGTGTCGACAAGATCGCCTGGGAAGTCGGCAAGGCCGGCAGCCGCGTGCAGAAGCTGGACGTGGCCTGGACCGGCAAGGGCTACCAGTTCGCGATGGACGCCAACCGCCAGGCGTTCAACGGCATCCTCGACAATTCCGATTCGCGCCCGTTCCTGTGGACGGTGATGGGCTGGGCCGGCATCCAGCGCTACGCCGTGGCCTGGACCGGCGACCAGAGCAGCAGCTGGGACTACATCCGCTGGCACGTGCCGACCCTGGTCGGTTCCGGCCTGTCCGGCATGGCCTATGCCAGCGGCGACGTCGATGCGATCTTCGGCGGCAGCGCCGAGACCTTCACCCGCGACCTGCAGTGGAAGGCGTTCACGCCGGTACTGATGGGCATGAGCGGCTGGTCGTCGAACGCACGCAAGCATCCGTGGTGGTACGACGAGCCCTACCGCAGCATCAACCGCGATTACCTGAAGTTGAAGATGCGCCTGACCCCGTACATGTACGGCCTGGTGCACGAGGCCGCGCAGACCGGCGCACCACCGGTGCGTGGCCTGATGTGGGACAACCCGCGCGACCCGCACGCGCAGGATGAAACCTACAAGTACCAGTTCCTGCTCGGCCGCGATCTGCTGGTGGCGCCGGTGTACCGCAGCCAGGCCGCCAGCCGTGGCTGGCGCCGCGACATTCACCTGCCGGCCGGCGGCTGGATCGACTACTGGGATGGCCGCCGCGTGCAGGCTGGCGCCGACGGCCGCCAGCTCGACCGCCAGGTGGACCTGGCCACGCTGCCGGTATTCGTGCGTGCCGGTGCGATCCTGCCGATGTACCCGTCGATGCTGTTCGACGGCGAGAAGCCGCTGGATGAAGTGACGTTCGACCTGTATCCGCAGGGCGAGTCGCAGTACACGCTGTACGAAGACGATGGCAACACGCGCCGCTACCAGCAGGGCGAGTCGAGCACGCAGCAGATCCGCGTGCAGGCGCCGGCGCAGGGCAGTGGCCCGGTGCAGGTACAGATCGATCCGGTGCAGGGCCAGTACAACGGCCAGCTGCCGCAGCGCCGCTACGGCCTGCGCGTGCTCAGCCGCCAGGCGCCGCGTGCGGTGCAGGCCGCTGGCCGCGCGCTGCCGGCGCTGGCTGATGCCGCTGCGTTCAACGCTGCTGCTGAAGGATGGTACTTCGATGCCGCCGAACGCCGCGGCACCCTGCATGTGCGCACCGCCAGCCAGGACATCCGCCAGCCCCTGCAACTGCAGCTGGACTTCGCGGTCGCCGCCGCCGCTGCCGACGACGCCTATCCGGCCGCGCCGGTGCTCGGCCGCGAACTGCCGGCCGACAGCCTGCTGGTGGTCAACCGCCCGGCCGAAGAGCCCGGCCACGCGCTGGAAAACGCCTTCGATGATGACCCGGGTACCTGGTTCCGCAGTGTGCGCAACCAGGCCGTGCGCACCGGTGCGCATGAATGGGTGATCGGGTTCGGCGAGCGCAGGATGATCGATGGCATCGACATCGCGCCGCGCAACGACAAGAACTGGAAGCACGGCCAGGTACGCGATTACGAGGTCTACCTGGGCGACAGCAACGGCGAGTGGGGTGAGCCGATCGCGCGTGGCCGCCTGCAGTTGAAGGAAGGCGTGCAGCGCATCGCGTTCCCGGCCCATGCCGGCCGCCTGCTGCGCTTCCGCGTGTTGAGCGTGCAGAACCCCGAAGGCGACGGCGCCAGCAGCACCGATCCGATGGTCACCGCCGCTCAGGGCAGTGCCCGCGCCTTCGATGCGCTGCAGCCGCGCGACGTCGGCCCGATCGCCCTGTCCACCTTCCACATCCTCGAACACCAGGAACCGGAGCGACCGGCCCGGCAGCGCTATCTCTCCGAGCTGCCGGTGCCGGCCGCGCTGGCCAGCCAGGTGCGCGCCGACCAGTCGTTCCGTGGCGATGCCGGCATGCGCATGAACGGCCTGCAGTTCCGCCGTGGCCTGGGCGTCGGCGCCAACAGCCGCATCGACCTGCGCCTGCAGGGCGGCTGGCACCTGCTGCGTGCCGACCTCGGCATCGACGACGCCTGCCGCAGTGCCGGTGGCCTGCAGTTCCAGGTCTGGGGCGACAACCGCCTGCTGTACGACAGCGGCCTGGTGAAGGCACCCGGCGTGGTCAAGCCGGAGCTGGACATCCGTGGCCTTTCCACCCTGAGCCTGCGCACGCTGGGTGCGCAGGGCAGTCAACCCGCCCAGGTCTGCGCCAACTGGGCCAATGCCGTACTGATCGGCCAGGAGGGCGACTCCGCCAGCATCGTCGCCCCATGACCCCCTCGTAACACCGCTCCTCCCCCCGCCCATTCCGACTACGGCCCCCATGGC
>NZ_VMBJ01000057.1:0-28583 GCF_010608305.1 Stenotrophomonas sp. AS012628
GGCCGGCGTCGAGCATCGCGTGCTGGAGGCCGAAACCGTGGGCGCCAGCTGGCAACGGCGCTGGGAGTCGTTCCAGACAAACACCGCCAACGCGACGATGGCCCTGCACGGTCATGCCTATGCCGGCGATGACCCGGAAGGCTTCATGGGCGCCCCGGAGGTGATCCGGCACCTCCGCGAGTATGCCCACGAGCGTTCCCTGCCGATCAGCGAGGGGTGCGTGGTCCACCGGGTCGGGCCCGAGTCCGGTGGCTATGCCATCGACAGCAGCGAGGGGCCGATCCACGCCCAGACGGTGGTGGTCGCCACCGGTGAATACCGTCGCGCGCGGATGCCCCGGGTCCCATTCGCGCCCGCACCAGGCCTCACCGTGCTGCACTCCAGCGACTACCGCAGTCCCGGCCTGCTACCCGAGGGCGCGGTGTTGGTCATCGGCGGCGGCCAGTCCGGCGCGCAGATCGCCCAGGACCTGCGCGACAGCGGTCGCAGCGTGTACTGGTCACTGGCCCAGCGTCACTCGCACACCCGCCGGCTGCGCGGCAAGGACTCGATGACCTGGTGGGACATGGCCGGGCGCATCCACCAGCATGTGAGTGAAGCGGCCGCCGTACTGGCCGGAGAACCGGATGCGCTGCGCAGGGCCCGCACTGCGGAGTTTCCGCTGATCTCGGGCAAGGGAAGCGGCGGCCGGGGCAGCTCGATCAGCCTGCTGGCGATGCACCGCGCAGGTATCAGGTTGCTGGGCCGGTTGCAGGAATTCAGTGGAAACACCGCCCGCTTTGCCGATGTCCGCCCGCAGCTGCGCACCGCGATCGAGGCCACTCGGGCCGAGTATGCCTATCTCGATTCGCTGGCCAGCGCGTACTACGCCACGCGGCCCGAACCGCGCACCGACGATGCCCGTTACATTCCCGAAGAGGTCTATCTGCACTGGGAGCCGGAACCGTCGCCATGCGCGCTGGATCTGCAGGCCGCAGGCATTCGTTCGGTGGTGCTGGCCACCGGCTTCGTCGCCGAATGGCCCTGGCTCGACGTGCAGGGCGCGCTGGATGCACAGGGCTATCCGCTTGGCGACTTCGGCGTTTCCCCGCAGCCGGGGCTGTTCTTCATCGGCATGCACAACCTGCAGCGGATGAGTTCATCGTTCCTGTGCAACGGCGGCCGTGATGCACGCGACCTGCTGCCGGCCATCCTGCGGCACCTGGGCCGAAGCGGGAGTACCGGTTCCGGCGCAGGGCAAGGGAGCCGCCGGGCATGACCCGGCGGCGCCAGACCGGCTTAACGGCCGGTCTTCACCTCGGTCCACAACCGGGTGTAGAGCTTGTCGGTCTCCGGCGTGTTGATCGAGTACGTGAACATCTTCTCGGCCACATCGGCCGGCGGGTAGATGGTCGGGTCGGTACGGATCGCCTCATCCACCAGCGGGGTCGCAGTCGGCACCGGGTTGGCGTAGTGGATGAAGTTGGTGTTGGCCGCGGCAACCTTCGGCTGCAGCAGATAGTTGATGAACGCGTACGCGGCGTCCGGGTGCTTGGCATCCTTCGGGATCGCCAGCATGTCGAACCACTGCGGGGCGCCTTCCTTCGGGATCGAATAGGCCACGTGCACGCCGTTGCTGGCTTCCTCGGCGCGGTCGCGGGCCTGGATGATGTCACCCGACCAGCCGACCACCAGGCAGGTTCCACCGTTGGCCAGCGAACCCACGTACTGCGAGGAGTGGAAATTCTGCACGTACGGGCGGATCGACTTCAGCAGGTCGGCCGCCTTCTGCAGCTCGGCCGGGTCACCGCTGTGCGGGTCCAGGCCCAGGTAATGCAGCGCGATCGGAATCATGTCCGCCGGCGTGTCCAGGATGGTCACGCCGCAGTCCTTCATCTTGCTGATGTTCTCCGGCTTGAACACCAGGTCCCAGCTGTTGGCGATGTCGGTGCTGCCGCCGAAGCGCTGCTTCAGCATGTCCACGTTGTAGCCGATGCCGGTGGTGCCGATCATGTACGGCACGCCGTACTGGTTGCCCGGGTCCTGGGTGGCGATGCGCTTCATCACCGCCGGATCGAGGTTGGCCAGGTTCGGGATCTTGCTCTTGTCCAGCGGCAGGAACACGCCGGCCTGGATCTGGCGGCCGAAGAAGTTCAGCGTCGGCACCACCACGTCGTAGCCACTGTTGCCGGCCAGCAGCTTGGTCTCGACCATCTCATCACTGTCGAACACATCGTAGGTGACCTTGATGCCGCTCTCCTTCTCGAAGGTCGGGATGGTGTCCTCGGCGATGTAATCGCTGTAGTTGTAGACGTTCAGGACCTGGCTGTCCTGCGCGCCGCCGTTGCCACCGCTGCAGGCGGCGAGCATGGCGGAGGCCAGGCCGAGCGTGAGGATACGCAGCTTCATCGGGTGCTCCAGAATGCGGAAAGGGGGGCCGGCGGGGCCGGCAACGGGTGCCAGCCTACCCCCCGGCGGCGGATTTTTCTATTCCAGATGCTCAGACGTTCAGCAGCAGGAACTCGCGCTCCCACGAGCTGATGACGCGGAAGAAGGTCTCGTATTCCTTGCGCTTGACCGAGATGTAGGCGCGGCAGAAGCGCTCGCCCAGCAGCGCCTGCAGCTCGCTGCACTGCTCCAGCCCGTCCAGCGCTTCGCCCAGCGAGCGCGGCAGGTTGTAGCCCAGTTCCTTGGCACTGCCGGTGACCGGTGCGTCCGGTGCCAGCCGCTCACGGATGCCCAGCAGGCCGCAGGCCAGGGTCGCGGCCATCGCCAGGTAGGGGTTGGCGTCGGAGCCGGCGAAGCGGCTTTCCACGCGCATGTTCTCAGGCGTGTCCAGCGGCACGCGCAGCCCGCAGGTGCGGTTGTCATAGCCCCAGTGCACGTTGCTCGGCGAGACCTCGCCGAACACCAGTCGCCGATAGGAATTCACATTCGGCGCGAAGAACGCCATTGCCTGCGGCACGTACTTCTGCAGGCCGCCCAGGTAGTGGCCGAACACCGGGCTGAACTCGCCTTCGGCATGGGTCTCGCCGGCGAACACATTGCTGCCATCGCTCACCCGCACCAGGCTCTGGTGGATGTGCATGGCGCTGCCCGGCTCGTTCTCCATCGGCTTGGCCAGGAAGGTGGCATACACCCCGTGGCGCATCGCTGCCTCGCGCATGGTGCGCTTGAACAGGAACACCTGGTCGGCCAGGTCCATCGCATCGGCGTGGGTGAAGTTCACCTCCAGCTGCGCTGCGCCGGATTCGTGGATCAGCGTGTCCACGTCCAGCTTCATCGCGTCGGCGTAGTCGTACATCAGGTCGAGGATCGGGTCGAATTCGTTGACCGCGTCGATCGAGTACGACTGCCGCGCGGTTTCCGGGCGCCCGGAGCGGCCGGCCGGTGGCAGCAGTGGGAAGTCCGGGTCGGTGTTCTTCTGCACCAGGAAGAACTCCAGCTCCGGCGCCACCACCGGGCGCAGGCCCAGCTCGGCGTAGGCTGCCAGCACCCGGCGCAGCACATTGCGCGGTGCCAGTTCGTGGGGCTCACCGTTCTTCGTGTAGCAATCGTGGATGACCTGCGCGGTGGCATCGGCCGCCCACGGCACCATGCGCACCGTGTCCGGATCGGGGCGCAGCATCATGTCCGAGTCCGACGGCGAGGTCAGCTCGTAGTAGTCATCAGGGAACTCGCCGGTGACGGTGGTGGCGAAGATGCCTTCGGGCAGCCGCGTACCGTAGTCGTGCGAGAACTTGTCGGCGGGAATGATCTTGCCGCGCGCGTTGCCGGTGATGTCCGGCACCAGGCATTCGACCTCGGTGATGCGCCGCTCCTTCAGCCAGCGCAGCAGGCTGCTTTCCTGCGGTGCGGGGGGCGTGGCCGTCTTGCGCGGGCGCGTTCGGGAACTCATCGGGAATCCAGTCGGTTCTGTTGGTGCTGCCGGCAAGCTTGGCCGAACGCACGGAAAATAGCGTGATAGAACGGCGCCTGCATGACACGCCACTCCGGGTGCCACTGTACGCCGAGCACGAAACGATGGTGCAGGCTGCGCGCCGCCTCGACCAGTCCATCATCAGCCACGGCCTCGACCTGCAGACCCTGCGCGAGGCGGGCAATGCCCTGCCCGTGCACCGAATTGACCTGCGCCCGGTCACTGCCGTGCCACTGCGCCAACCAGCCATCGGTAGCCAGGGTGATCGCATGGGCCGGCCCATACTGCACCTCCACCGGCGCCTGCGGGTCTTCGCGATGATCGGACAGGCCCGGCACCGCATGCACCTGCGGATGCAGGCTGCCACCCAGCGCGACGTTCAGTTCCTGGAAGCCGCGGCAGATCGCCAGTACCGGAAGATCCTGCGCCAAAGCCTCACGCAGCAACGCGAACGCATTGGCATCACGGGCCGGGTCATGCGGATTGCCCGGCCAGCTGCGACCGCCCTCGTAGTGCTGCGGTTCGATGTTGCTGACCGCGCCGGTCAACAGCAGGCCATCAAGCCCCTGCAGCCAGTCGCCAGCCGGCAAAGGAGGCTGCAGGCTCGGCAGTACCACCGGGGTCACTTCGGCGGACTCGGCCAGCGCGCGCACGTACTTCTCGCCGGCCACCGCGAAGCGGTGATGGCCGAGCACGGTACTGTCGGTGGGCAGGCCCACCCAGGGCAGGCGGCGCATGGAAAAACTCCTTGACGTGCCGACACGTTACCCGTCGCCCGCCGAGGGCGGCAAGTCGTCGCCGTCACACCATGGCTGTCACGCATCGGCGAAACTACGCGGGTGAATGCTGATCGTCCTCTCCCGCTCCCCCCTCCCGCACTGCGCCCGCGAGGCCCGCGGTGAGCGCCGCCTTCCCGCCCAGCTGGTACGCCGCCAGCCTGCCCGAACCGCCCGCCCTGCCCTCGTTGCGGGGGGATGTGCAGGCCGATGTCGCAGTGCTCGGCGCGGGTTATACCGGCCTGACCGCCGCACTTGAACTGGCTACGCGCGGCCAGCGCGTGGTGGTGCTGGACGCGCAGCGGATCGGCTGGGGCGCGTCCGGTCGCAACGGTGGCCAGGCGCTGGTCGGCTATGGCTGCGAGGTGGACGAGCTGGAGCGTCAGCTCGGTCGTGATGATGCGCGCCACCTGTTCGACTGGTCACGCGACGCGGTGCAGGCGATGCGCACACGCATCGATCGCCACGGCATCGACTGCCATTGGGTGGAAGGCCACGCCAGCGTCGCGATCCGCGAACGCCATGAGCGCGACCTGCGGGCCAACTGCGAGCATCTGCAACGCCACTACGACTACCCCATGCAGTGGTGGGACCGTGATGCCCTGCGCGCACAGCTGGACAGCCCGCGCTACCGCGCCGCGATGTTCGATCCGCTCAGCGCGCATCTGCAGCCCCTGGCCTATGCCCGCGGACTGGCCGATGCGGCGCGTGCGGCCGGCGCGGTGATCCACGAGAACTCCGCAGTGACCCGCGTGCAGCTCGGACCGCAGCCCACCCTGCATACCGCGCAGGGAAGCGTGCGCGCCGCGCATCTGGTGGTGGCCGGCAACGCCTGGCTGCAGGGCCTGCTGCCCGAGCTGGAACGGCGGATCATGCCGGTCGGCACCTATATCGGCGCCAGCGCGCCGCTGGGTGCCGAGCGCGCCCATGCCCTGATCGGCAACAACATGGCCGTGGCCGACACCGCCTGGGCACTGGACTACTTCCGTCTCAGCCACGACCACCGCCTGCTGTTTGGTGGCCGTGCCAGCTATTCAGCACTGCCCCCGCCCGGCCTGCGCGGGGTGATGCAGCGGCGCATGCACCAGGTGTTCCCGCAGCTGGCCGACGTGGCGCTGGAGCAGGTCTGGGGCGGTTATGTGGACATTACCCGCAACCGCGCCCCGCATTGGGGCCGGCTGGACGGCAACCTGTACTTCGCGCAGGGGTTCTCCGGCCATGGGGTGGCCGCCGCCGGGCTGGCCGGTGAGGTGATCGCCGCTGCCATTGCAGGCCAGAGCGAGCGCCTGGATGTGTTCCAGCGCCTGCGGCATGCCCCCTTCCCTGGCGGCCGGCTGCTGCGCACGCCGCTGCTGGTGGCGGCGATGTCGTGGTACAAGCTGCGGGATGCGTTGTGGTGAACATCCTGCATTTACGCGTGTATGGAACGTTCTGAAGAACACATCGGAGCGCTCATCGTGCCGCACGCGTCACAGATTTTCACGCAACATCTGTGATGGACGGCTCGTCAGATTCCTAAATGCGCAGCTGCGCAATTGCATAATCGTTCGCAGACCGATACCGTCCTGAAAACCGGGCCCCGCGGCGAATGGATGCTGACAGGGGACACGTAGGAGAGGGGGACGTGCGATTGGACTGGTGGAAAGAAGGATTGTTGCTGAAGGTGCGCATTCGACCGGCTGGCCTGATGCTGGCCTTGCTTTATGCAGTTGCTTATTGGGCAACCCGACAGTTGTCGCTTGATCAGTTCTATTTACCAGCCGGCATCCGGGTGGCAGCCGTGTTGTTGTGCCCGCCACGCCTTTGGCCCTATCTGCTGTTGGGCGAATATGCGTACTTTGCACAATCCCGCGTGCCGATGATCGAGAAGTACGGCCTGACGTGGGTCATCGTTGCCTCCGCGTTTCTCATGCCAGCGGTGATGCTGATTGTGAAGCTGCAACGGCGGCTGATGGCAGAATCGCAGACGATCGGCCTTTTGCTGATTGCCGCCGCTTCCAGTGTCGTTATCACTCTGCTCAACCTGAGCTTTTCCCATCTACTTTGGCCGACACCCCCATCCACGCCCTTCCTGACCAATGCGGCTCGCTACAGTGTGGGTGACTTCATCGGCATTCTGACGGTAGCCCCCATCGCCATGCTGTGGGCGCGACAGGACGTGGAGCAGCAGTGGAGCGCGCTAAGAAAAGTCCCGATGCTGGCATCACTTTCATTGATGCTGCTGATCGGGATAGCTGCGACTCAACTGCCCACAGAGTGGATTGCATTGAAGGCAACGTTCCTGCTGCTGTTGGCACTCCCAGCGACCACGCTTACCTGCCTGTACGGCTGGAAGGGCGCTGCCCTTGCAGTTCCGACACTCAACATGGTTATCGGTCTGACCACGCCCAACACCCATCCAACCGCATTCGATCCAGCGGCCTTCATCACTCAGCAGATCATGGCGATCAGCGGCATCGCATTGCTACTGCTCGGGTCACGCATTACCCACTTCTACCACCGCTACAGACTGCGAGAGATGGGGGAAAGGGACGCTATCCATCTTGCCAGGAGCTCGCAATTAGCCAGCGAGATGGAGCTGCGTGAACGCGCCCTGCATCTTCGCAAGCTCGGCGACGGCATCGATACTTCGCTGGTTGAACTGGCCAACTGGCT
Organism: Stenotrophomonas sp. AS012628; assembly: GCF_010608305.1. NCBI lineage: Bacteria > Pseudomonadati > Pseudomonadota > Gammaproteobacteria > Lysobacterales > Lysobacteraceae > Stenotrophomonas > Stenotrophomonas sp. AS012628. Next base: position 7,330 of record NZ_VMBJ01000057.1, read on the forward strand.
CATGGCTCATGGACATCACGCAGTGGCCAGCAGCCTTTTGCATACCTCAAATGTCCATTCGCGGCTGTTTCGCGAACAGACAAGCATGGTCTATCCCTCGGGCTTGGAGCACCTTGGGCTTTACGTGGCCTTGCAGGCTGGTGGCATCCGTGAGTCATGGAAGCTGACGGAGCGCGTTCTTCGCCCGGATCTGAAAGGTGACCCCTGTAACCTGAGCGTGGAACTGCAGTTGGCTGCCTACCGGACACTCATTGATGCGGTCTCCATTCTTCTCAAGCATGAAGGTGGTCAAATTCGCATTCGTGCCAGATGCGGCAGAATGGGCTCAAGGCGCGGAATCCTCATGGTCGTGTCACTGCTGGATCCGCATGGGCGCCTTTCCCAGCAGACAACCATGACCGCGTTCGAGCGACTGACCGGGCGAACCCTCGCCTATGACGGGACCGTTGACTGCTATCGCAACCGGGTCAGGATTCTGTTCCTCGACCGCGAAACCAATCTTGAGACCGCGCCCAGCAATCCATCGCCGTACAGCTGTCCCGCACCTTCTGCGCTGCAGTAGTGCATTTCACAATCAAGCGACCGGATCGAGCCAAAGCAGTGAAATGGCATCAGCATGTCCCACACCACCCTGTTCCAGGATGTCACGGGCACCCGGCGAGCACCGGGCGCCCATGCAATCCGATGCTGAGGCTCGCCGATATCCCGGCAGCAGGCCCTATTAAGGTGCCTCTACCGCCCACAACGTATCAGCTCCGCTCGCATATCTGACAAGCGTGAATGAAGCAGCCCGATAGATAACCGTTCTGGTGCCCTTACTGGGAACAGGCAGGCGCTGTTCCGGCAACGATACCTTTGCGGATGGATCACCTGCAGGCAGTACCCAGAACGTTCCAGCAGCATTGCCGATCACAATGTGCACGCGCCCCGCGAGATCATTCACCTGGAAATAATCCATGCCATCGCGCTCGAACCCGTAGACCAGCCAACCGGGATCCACGCTCAGGTTTTCCGCCAGCGGAACCGACTGACCGAGCCCTCGGGCAGCCATCTTGACTCCATGGTCATCACCCGGGGCTAAAGCAAACACAGACAACGGCACCAACATCAACGCACCAGCAAATGCATGAATTCGTGAATTTCTCACACTGACCTCCAGGTTGGATGCAATTTGCATCATGAAGGATGCTACCCAATTCCATTAGCATATGCCGGGGCGCACTCCGTAGCGTCTGTCGGACATAATCCGCTGGGGCCATTCAAACCCATTCCCCGCTGACGTTGCGCCCGAAACCGCCGATACCTGTCCAAAAAAATTTGCAATCGAGCCAGCGCCCCAAGCCTGCCTTGCTGTAGGTCGCTATCGATGGCGACCACGGTGCCCCGTGCCGGTGAACATCCGGGTGCGTTCGCAGGCATGCTGCTCGCGACGATAACACGCCGAACAACATCAACCGCCAAGCATGGTTGGTATAGCGGCTGGAACGCGATCAGAGCGTCGCCACATTGGTTGTGGATGATTCACCGTCCGCACGTGGCCAAGCCGCCACGCTACTGCGCGTGTACGGTCACGATGTATGAGAAGCGGCCGATGGCAGCGCAGAGGGGGGCCAGACACCTCGATTGCACCTATCTCCAACTGTCGATAGTGTCTGCGGAAGTAGCCAGCCATTATTGGCCGGGAGACGAGAGGTTCGGACTTGGACCGATTCAAGAAGGCAATTGAACTGAGTTTCCGGATCCGTCCGGTCGGTCTTGTGCTGGCCGCCACCTATGCTGCCAGCTGCCTCATATCGCGTCAGTTCTCGCTGGATCAGTTCTTCCTGCCCGCAGGTATCCGGGCAGCGGCGCTGCTGATCGTCCCGACCCGTCTGTGGCCCTACCTGCTGCTGGGCGAGTATGCGTACTTCGCAACGCTGCGCATTCCTATGATCGACTCCTATGGCCTGGATTGGGTCATTCTGGCTTCGACACTGCTGATGCCGATGGCGATGCTGGTGGTCTACCTGCATCGAAGGAGAATGCCGTCCGAGGCAGCCACCGGCCTCTGGCTGCTGTCGTTGTCGATCTGCACGGCACTGTTCGTCCCGACTCTCAACCTGAGCATTTCATATGTCCTCTGGTCGAATCCTCCGCCGAGCAACCTGCTGGACGCGGTCGACCGAACGATCTTTGGCCACTTCGCGGCCATCATTACCCTGCTCCCACTGGCCTTTCTTTGGGCGCAGCGGCACGTGGATCCCAGTTGGAGCACCCGCTTTGTCGCGCCTACAGCTGCGGCGATCCTGGCGATGCTGATACTGGGGTTGGGCATGCAACTGACAGACAGCAGCGCCCATACCACCCGCACACACCTTGTCCTGCTGGCGGCTCTGCCTGCCATCGCCCTGACCTTCATGCATGGCTGGCGTGGCGCTGCCATCGCGATTCCGCTGTTGAATCTCCCACTTCACGGCGCTACGCCCAGTACCGGCCTGCCCTCCTCTTTCGACCTCGGTACGTTCGCCACCCAACAGAACATGGCTGTGATCAGCGTCGCATTGCTCGCACTCGGATCCAGCATCAGCTATCACCATCAACGCGCACAGGCCCGTTGGCAGGCTGAACGGAACGCCCTGCGTCTAGCACGCAGTTCCCACCAGACCAGCGAGCGTGAGCTGCGTGAACGCGCGGCCCATCTGAAGCATCTGGGCGAGGGCATGGACAGTTCGCTCAGCGAGATGGTCAGCTGGCTGAAGGATCAGGGTCATCATGCCGTGGCGAACAGCCTGCAACACGCGTCATCCGTGCACTCACGTCTGTTCCGCGAGCAGGCCAGCATGGTCTACCCCACCGGGCTGGAGCAGGTCGGGTTGTACATCGCGCTGCAAGCAGGCGGCGCATGCGAGATCTGGAACAACACGCATCGCGTCATTCCGCCAAGGCTGGCAGGTAACCCCTGCCTGCTGACTGTGGATCTGCAATTGGCCATCTACCGCTCCTTGATCGAGGCGGTGTCACTGCTGCTGGAGCTGGAGACCGGGCAGGTCTGCGTGCGTGCCCGAAGTGGCCGGGCGGGCGGACGTCGCGGCATCGTTGCTGTCGTGAGCCTGCTCGACCGTGGTTGCACGCTGTCGGCACGCACCACCGACCAGGCCGTCGAGCGCCTGGCCGGTCGAATGCTTGCTTACGGCGGCAAGGTCAACTGCCGGGGCAATCGGCTGCGACTGGTCCTGCATGAATCGATCAGCCACGCGGCGCCAGCGGCGGCCTGACACGGAATCTGGCCCAGCGCGCAACGTTCGCCGCTAAAGTTACACCCGAAACCGCCGCTATCCGTGCCGAGCCCTCCTTCGTGAGCCACCGCATCATGCCCGTCCTGCCGCAGGCCGCCGTCGATGGCGACCTGGCCGATCCCCTGCCACAGCGGATCCTGCTGGTCGAAAACTCCCGTGCGTTCACCGGCATGCTGCGCGAAGCCATCGAACAGCGCCTGGAACTGCCAGTGGTGATCGCCTCCACTCTGGCCGAGGCCGACCGCCTGCTCAACGAAGGCGGCGGCTGGTTCCTGGTGCTGACCGGGTTGGTGCTGGCCGACGGCGACCGTGATGCGGTGGTCGAGTTCTTCCTCAAGCGCGACCTGCCCACCGTGGTGGTCAGCGGCGTGTACGACGAGGACCTGCGCAAGCGCGTGCTGCAGCAGCAGATCATCGACTACGTGCTGAAGAACACCCCGGGCAGCATCGACTACCTGGTGTGGCTGGTGCAGCGGCTGGAACGCAACCGCCGCATCGCCGCGCTGGTGGTGGACGATTCGCCGTCCGCGCGTGGCTATGCCGCCGCCCTGCTGCGCATGTATGGCCATGAGGTGCACGAAGCGGCCGACGGCAACGAGGGCCTGGCTGCAATCGAGGCGCATCCGGCAATCCGCCTGGCGGTGGTCGACCAGGAAATGCCCGGCATGCAGGGCGTGGAATTCACCCGCCGCCTGCGCACCCTGCGCTCGCGCGACAAGGTGGCGGTGATTGGCATCTCCGGCAATACCGATGCCTCGCTGATCCCACGCTTCCTGAAGAACGGTGCCAATGACTTCCTGCGCAAACCGTTCTCGCGCGAGGAATTCTTCTGCCGTGTCTCGCAGAACGTGGACCAGCTGGAACTGATCGGCACCCTGCAGGATCTGGCCACCCGCGACTTCCTGACCGGCCTGCCCAACCGCCGCTGCTTCCTGGAGCAGAGCCAGCGCCAGCTGCCTCAGCTGCAGCTGCATGGCCAGTGCGTGGCGGTGGCGATGATCGACATCGACCACTTCAAGCACATCAATGACACCCATGGCCATGAAGCCGGCGACGATGCACTGCGTGCGGTGGCCGGCGCGGTGGCCGCACATGCGCGCAGCCAGGACCTGATCGCACGCTTCGGCGGCGAGGAGTTCTGCCTGCTGGTGCCGGACATGGAACAGGACGAGGCGCTGCTGTACTTCGAGGAACTGCGCCAGCGCATCGCCGCACTGGAAGTGGACATCGGCACCGCCACCCTGCGCATGACGGTCAGCATCGGCCTGTGCTGCCTGCGCCCGCAGCGTGATGCACTGCACCGGTTGATCTCCGAGGCCGACCGCCAGCTGTACCTGGCCAAGGCCGGTGGCCGCAACCGGGTCAGCTGCACCACGGTAGCCAGCCCGCTGCGCCCACGCGAGCCTGCCCTGCCCTGACCGGCCCGCTTTGATCCAGATCAACGCCGCACCCGCGCGGCAGTTCTACAGTCGGCCCCGACATACGCATGAAGGGGAGCCGGGGATGGCACTACTGGTCTGGCAGGACGATCTGAACATCGGCATCGATGTGATCGACCAACAACACCGCCGCATCATCGAGATGCTCAACCACCTGCACGTGGCCCAGGCCAGCATGCAGCGTGCGGCGGTGGGTGAAGTGATCGATGAGGTGGTGGACTACACCATGTCGCACTTCGCGTTCGAGGAAGAGCTGATGGAGGAAGCGGGCTATCCGTTCTGTGCCGCGCACAAGCGCGTGCATGAGGTCTTCATCAAGCGGGTATCGGAATACCGCATGCGCTTCCAGGCCGGCGAGGACATCAGTGACGAGCTGCGCACCATGCTCTCGCGCTGGCTGTTCAACCACATCCGCGGTGATGACCAGGCCTATGCCGAACAGGTCAAGGCGCACCTGAACCAGTTCGCCCGCGAACACCAGGGCGGCGGTTGGCTGGGGCGCACGCTCAAGCGCTTCTTTGGTTGAGCCGCAGCGCGCGCCGGTGCAGTGCCACCAGCGCGCACAGGGTCGCCACCGCGGTCAGGCACAGGTAGTAGCCCACCGCGACCAGGCCGAAGCGTTCGGCCAGCCAGGTGGCCAGGTACGGCGCTGGCGCCGCGCCGAGGATGCCGGCCAGGTTGAATGACAGCGACGCGCCGGTATAGCGCACCTCCACCGGGTAGATCTCGGCCAGGAAAGTGCCGCAGGGGCCGTAGGTCAGGCCCATCAGGAACAGGCCCAGGCACAGGAAGCCAGTGACCAGCCACGGGCTGTGCGGCTGGAACAGCGGTGCGAACAGCACACCGAAGCCGACGATCAGTACGCTGGCGACGATCATCGTGCGCCGCGTGCCCCACCGGTCGCCATAGCGCGCCGACAGCGGGATGCCCAGTGCGAAAAACAGCATGCCGGCCATCTGCATCAGCAGGAACTGCTCGCGGCTGTAGCCCAGCACCGCAGTGCCATGGCCGAGACTGAACACCGTCATCAGGTAGAACAGCACGAAGGTGGCGAACGCGCCCAGGGTGCCCAGCAGCATGGGCACCGGATGGTCACGCAGCACCGTCCACATCGGCAGCCGCACCGGCGCCTTGCGCTCCAGCGCCTTCTTGAAATCGGGTGTCTCGTGGATGTTCAGGCGCACCCACAGGCCAAGGCCGACCAGCAGCGCGCTGGCCACGAACGGAATGCGCCAGCCCCACTGCAGGAAGTCGTCCTGGCTCAGGCAGCGGCCCAGCACGAGGAAGATGCCGGCCGACAGCAGAAAGCCGAGCGGCGCGCCCAGCTGCGGGAACATGCCGTACCAGGCGCGCTTGCCTGGCGGTGCGTTCTCGGTGGCCAGCAGCACCGCCCCGCCCCATTCCCCGCCCAGGCCCAGACCCTGGCCGAAGCGGCACAGCGCCAGCAGCGCAGGGGCCCACAGGCCGATCTGGGCATGGGTGGGCAGCAGGCCGATCAGCACCGTGGACAGGCCCATGGTCAGCAGCGCGGCCACCAGCGTGGCCTTGCGGCCGATGCGGTCACCGAAGTGGCCGAACACCGCCGAGCCCACCGGGCGCGCGATGAACGCGACCGCAAACGTCGCCAGTGACTGCAGCAGCGCGGCCTGTTCGCTGCTGTCCGGGAAGAACAGGTGCGGAAACACCAGCACTGCAGCCGTGGCGTAGATGTAGAAATCGAAGAACTCGATGGTGGTGCCGATCAGGCTGGCCAGCAGGACTCGACTGGGGGAATTCACGGGCGGCACGGCAGCGGTGATCGTCGACATCGGCAACACGGGTAACGGCGGATCGCCCGATTCTGCCACGGGCCGATGGCCACACGGGGCGATGGTTTCAGCCGACACCGATGCCAACGGAATTTTTCGGGCCGCCCGCTAGTCTGCGCCACCGGTCCCTGCATGGATGCTTTGCCAATGACTGCAGTCGCGCTGTCGTGGTCCGATTCGCCGAAGCTGCCGCGCATGGCGGCATGGCTGGCGGTGCTGCTGGTGCATGGGTTGATGGCAGTGTGGCTGCTGGGCAGTGGCAGGATGACGCTGCGCAGCGACGAAGGTTCCAGGATTTCATTGCGCTGGATACCTCCGGAGCAACCCGTGCCGACGCAACAACGCCCGGCACACCCCACCGCAGAGGCAACGCGTCCGGCCCCCTCGACAGCGCCACGCCCGACCCCGGCTGCACCCACGGATGCCATTGCACCCGCGTCCGAGGAACCGCCTGCACCGGCGCCACTGATGCTGGACCTGCCTGCGGGCAGCATCGATGGCGGTGACGGTATCAGCGCGGCGGGCGTGGCGCCACGCCTGATCGGTCGGCGCGAGGTCCATCCCGCGTTCGGGCCGCGCCGCAATTACTTCCGGATCCGTCGGCAGATGACCCCCGAGCAGATCGTGCATGGCGTGGCGCAGCTGCTGGGGTTGTGGCCACCGGGGTACATCGTCGACCCGTGCGAGCTGGGCAAGCAGGACATGGACTATTTCCAGAACGCCGTCGAAGAAGCCGACCGCGACATGCTGCGTGCGGCCGTGCTGCAGGTGAGCACCCGCTGCCGGTAGAGGGCACGCCTTTGTAGAGTCGAGCCATCCTCGACTGCTCTTGCCGAGATGCAGCCGAGCATGGCTCGGCGCTACAGAGGGGCGAACGGCAGTCGAGGATGGCTCGACTCTACAAAGAGCGAACAGCCGTCCAGCAATCGCGTCGTTACAACTGGATCCAGGTAGCCTTGATCTCGCTGTACTTGTCGAACGCATGCAGTGACTTGTCCCGCCCATTGCCGGACTGCTTGTAACCACCAAACGGGGCGGTCATGTCGCCACCATCCCAGCCGTTCACCCAGACACTACCCGCGCGCAACTGCCGCGCGACCCGATGGGCGCGGCTGAGATCACGCGTCCACAGGCCCGCGGCCAGGCCGTAGCGACTGTCATTGGCCAGGCGCACCGCTTCGGCCTCGTCGTCGAAGCCGAGTACGGCCAGCACCGGCCCGAATACTTCCTCACGCGCCAAGGCCTGCTCCGGGCGCACCTGGTCGAACACTGTCGGCTGCACATAGCTGCCGCCGGCCTCGACCTCGGCCCGTCGCCCACCCAGCAGCAGCCGCGCGCCCTCGCCTTCTGCGCGTGCAATATCGTCCATCACCTTGTGCAGATGCGCGGCATCCACCAGCGCGCCCATCGGTGCATCGGCCTCCAGCGGATGCTGCGGCTGCATGTGCTGGCCATGGGCGATCACCTGATGCACGAAATCCTCGCGGATCGAGCGCTGGACCAGCAGCCGGGAGCCGGCAGTACAGACTTCGCCCTGGTTGAAGAAGATGCCCTGTGCCACCGCCTTGGCGGCGACGTCCAGATCGGGGGCGTCGGCAAACACCACATGCGGGCTCTTGCCACCGCATTCCAGCCAGACCCGCTTGAGGTTGGATCGCCCGGAATACTCCAGCAGCTTCGCGCCGGTGGCAGTGGAACCGGTGAAGGCCAGCACGTCCACGTCCATGTGCAGGGCCAACGGTTCACCGACGCGCGCACCGTGGCCCGGCAACACGTTCAGTACGCCCTCCGGCAGGCCCGCCTCGGCGGCCAGTGCGGCCAGCCGCAGCGCACTCAGCGGTGACCGCTCGGAAGGCTTGAGCACCACCGAGTTGCCCATGGCCAAGGCCGGTGCGATCTTCCAGCACGCCATCAACAGCGGGAAGTTCCATGGCACGATGGCCGCCACTACGCCAGCGGCCTCACGCGTGACCAGCCCCAGCTCGTGCGGGCCGGTGGGCGCGACCTCGCCGTACAGCTTGTCCACCGCTTCAGCGGTCCAGCGCAGGCAGCGCACCACGCCGGGCAGGTCGATACGGCGCGCGTCACGCACCGGCTTGCCCATGTCCAGGGTTTCCAGCAGGGCCAGTTCATCGGCGTGCGCTTCCACCAACGCCGCCAGCGCCAGCAACACGCGCTTGCGATGGGCCGGAGTGGCCTGCGACCAGTGGCCCGCCTCGAAGCTGCGTCGCGCGGCCAGGACCGCGCGCTCGACATCCTGCGCGTCGCAGTCGGCAACCGCGCCCAGCACGCGACCGTCGATCGGGCTGATGCAGTCGAAGCGGGCGCCACTGGCGGCATCGACATAGCGGCCGTCGATGAAGGCCTGGCCCGGCATCGACAACTGGAGGGCCAGCGCCTGCCAATGGCTACGGTCGGGGAAATCAGCCATGGGAAGCTCCAACATTCAACGAGCCTTCGTTATACCGGGACCGCCGCGACTCCGCCGTGACGCGGCTGCGCTACATTCGTCGCATCGGACCCGACGGAGCTGGCATGAAGCGTCCCGAAAGCGACCTGCACGACCTGGCCACCCAGCGCCCCGAGTCACTGGACGCGTACTGGATGCCGTTCACCGCCAACCGCCAGTACAAGGCGGCACCACGCATGCTGGTGCGCGCCGAAGGCATGCACTATGAGGATGTCGACGGCCGCCAGATCCTCGATGGCACTGCCGGCCTGTGGTGCTGCAACGCCGGCCATGCCCGCCCACGCATTGTCGATGCCATCGCCGAGCAGGCACGCACCCTCGACTACTCGCCGGCCTTCCAGATGGGCTCGCCGCCGGCCTTCGCGCTGGCGCAGCGGCTGGCTGCACTGGCGCCGGGCCCGCTCAACCACGTGTTCTTCACCAGCTCCGGCTCCGAGGCGGTGGATACCGCGATGAAGATCGTGCTGGCCTACCACCGCCAGCGTGGCGAGGGCCAGCGCACGCGCTTCATCAGCCGCGAGAAGGCCTATCACGGCGTCGGTTTCGGCGGCATGGCACTGGGCGGGCTGCCCAACAACCGCAGGGCGTTCGGCCTGCAACTGGGTGGCGTGGACCACCTGCGCCACACCCTGGACCTGCCGCGCAATGCGTTCAGCAAAGGCCTGCCGCGCCAGGGCGCGGAACTGGCCGACGACCTGGAAAGACTGATCACGCTGCACGACGCCTCCACCATTGCCGCCGTCTTCGTCGAGCCCATCGCCGGCTCCGCCGGGGTGATCCTGCCCGCACCCGGCTACCTGCAGCGCCTGCGCGAGCTGTGCGACCACCACGGCATCCTGCTGGTGTTCGATGAGGTCATCACCGGTTTCGGCCGGGTCGGCATGCCGTTCGCCGCGCAGCGCTTCGGGGTCACCCCGGACCTGCTGACCTTTGCCAAGGCGGTCAGCAACGGCGCGGTGCCATTGGGCGGCGTGCTGGTGGGCGATGCCGTGCATGCCGGGCTGATGCAGGCCCCGCCGCAGGCCATCGAGCTGTTCCATGGCTATACCCATTCCGGCCACCCGCTGGCCTGCGCCGCAGCGCTGGCGACGCTGGACGTCTATGCCGAGGAGCGCCTGTTCGAGCGCGCCATCGAGCTGGGCGAGTACTGGCAGGAACGGCTGCATGCGCTGCAGGGCCTGCCCAACGTGATCGATATCCGCAACTTCGGGCTGGTCGGCGCGGTCGAGCTGGCACCGCGCCGCGATGCCCCCGGCAGCCGTGGCTACGAGGTGTTCCGGCGCTGCTTCCATGACGGCCGGTTGCTGGTGCGCTGCACCGGCGACATCATCGCGCTGTCGCCGCCACTGATCGTGGACAAGGCACAGATCGACCAGATCACCGGCACCCTGGGCGAGATGATCCGGGCCACCGCCTGAGCCCGGGCCAGCGGTGGCGAGCGGGTACAATGGGCGGTTCCGCTCCTGCTCGCTGCCGTGCCCATGGATATCGTCGTCAAAGAAGAACTCAAGGCCTACATCGACCCGCTGACCGCGGACGAACATGACGCGCTGGAGCGCAGCATCCTGGCCGAAGGCTGCCGCGATGCGCTGGTGCTGTGGGGTGATGTGCTGGTCGATGGCCACAACCGTTTCGGCATCTGCCAGAAGCACGGCCTGCCCTTCAACACCGTGCAGAACACCCGTTTCCAGAGCATGGAAGACGTGCACCTGTGGATGATCGAGCAGCACCTGGGCCGCCGCAGCGTGTCCGATTTCCAGCGCGGTGTGCTGGCGCTGCGCAAGCGCGACATCCTGGCCGCCCGCAAGCAGGTCGAGCAGGCCCAGCTGCAGCGCGAGAGCGACGGCACCGCCGACGTCGTCGTAGACGCGGGCGAGGACAGCCCGCCGTGGGAACCGGCGCCGAAGATCAGCCGCGCCGAGCTGGCCCGCGAGGCCAAGCTGAGCACAAGCCAGGTCGGCATGATCGAGCGCATCCACGCCCAGGCCGCGGCCGAGGTGGTGGAAGCGGTGAAGGCCGGCGTGATCTCGATCAGCGCCGCTGCGGCCGTGGCCGACCTGCCGGAAGACGAGCAGCGCGCTGCCGCCGCCGGTGGCAAGGACGAGCTGAAGCAGGCCGCCAAGCGCGTGCGCGAGTCCAAGCGCAAGCCGCGTGCACCGAAGCCTGAACCAGCCGAGATGGATTTCGAAGAACCCAGCGAGGACGAGGTGGCCAGCCGCGATGCCGAGGTTCTGTCGGCACTGGAACAGCTGGGCGAGGATGCACCGGCCCTGCGCCGTCGCGTGGTCGCGCTGACCCGCGAGAACGACACCCTGCGCGCGCAGCTGGCCGCGCTGCGCAAGCAGCTGGAAGCGCTCTAAGCGCTCTCGACGCGCTTCTGTAGAGCCGAGCCCATGCTCGGCTGCTCTTTTCCACGCGCAAGGCAGCCGAGCATGGGCTCGGCTCTACAGACAGGCGTCACCAAGCTGCGGTTAGACTTTCCGCATGACGCCTGCCCACGATCCGCGCCGCGCTCAGCTGCGGCGCCTGAAAGCCCTCGCGCTGGGCCTGTTGCTGTTGATGCTGGCCGGTTTCGCAATCAGCCACTGGCAGGGCGAGCGCGGCATCTGGGCCTGGGTCTCGGCCTTCTGCGAAGCAGCGGCCGTGGGCGCGCTGGCCGACTGGTTCGCTGTGGTCGCGCTGTTCCGGCGGCCGATGGGCCTGCCGATCCCGCATACCGCAATCATCCCGCGCAGCAAGGAACGCATCGGCGACAGTCTCGCCCTGTTTGTGCGCGACCAGTTCCTGGAGCCGGGTGTGCTGCTGGCCAAGCTGCAGGTGTTCGATCCAGCCAGCCGCCTCGGCAGCTGGCTGGCAGACCCGGCGCGCTCGCGGATGCTGGCCGACATGGCCCGCGGCTGGGCCCTGCAGGCGCTGGATTTCTTCGACGAAACCGCCGTACGCCGCCAGCTGCACGCCTTTGTGGTGCAGCAGCTGCGGCAGTGGAATGCCGCCGCCACCGCCGGTGAGCTGCTGGCCCTGCTGACCGCCGATGGGCGCCACCAGCGCGTGCTGGACGAAGGCCTGCAGCGCCTGGGGCGCTGGCTGGAGCAACCGGAAGTGAAGGAGCGTGCTTCGCAGCTGATCGTGCGTTACATCCAGCGCGAGTGGCCCACCCTGTCGAGCACGGTGAACTGGGTCAAGCCGATCGACGAGATCGGCGACAGCCTGGCCGAGCGCCTGGCGCGGGCGGTGCTGGAAGAACTGCAGCAGGTGCTGGCCGAGCCGCAGCATCCGCTGCGCCAGGACTACGAGAGCTGGCTGCAGAACTACGTGCAGCGCCTGCGCGAGGACCCGGCCCTGGCCGAGCGCATCGAGCAGCTCAAGCAGGACATGATCGACCACCCCGCCCTGCAGGACTACGTGCAAGGGCTGTGGGCGCGCATCCATGCCAGCCTGCGCGCCGACCTGCAACGCGAGGACTCGGCACTGGTCGGCCACCTGCAGCGCAGCCTGGCGTCGCTGGGCAGCAGCCTGCAGGCCGACCCGGCCCTGCGCGAGGCCCTCAACCAGCACCTGCTGGAAGGTGCGCAGCGCCTGACCGGGCGCCTGCGCGAGGGCGTGACCACGCATATCGCGCAGACCGTGAAGGGCTGGGACGAGCGGCACCTGGTCGAGCAGCTGGAACTGAGTGTGGGCCGCGACCTGCAGTTCATCCGCTTCAACGGCACCCTGGTAGGTGGCCTGATTGGCCTGCTGCTGCATGCCGCAACAGTAGTGTTCAGGTTCTAGGAACCCATCCGGCAGTCGATCCACGCCCTGCGTGGAGGGCGGAGTTCGTCACACTTGATTAACGAAATGCGAATGCCTATCATTTGCTAATCGGTTGTACGCTTAGCCAAGCGGGGCACGGAAGCACGCACCTACCCGCCCCTTCGCCCGTGTACATCCCCCGACTACCGGGTCGCCCGCACCAAGCGGGTGGCGCACCGTCGATGGGACTCGCTGGGCGACGTGCGCGGAGCGCGCGGTTGCTGCGTCTGCGCATTCCATCGCCTGTTTCGTCCTGCATGGAATCGCACCGATGGCAATGCCGCTCAACCTCCCTCGTCCCTCTCTGCTGGCCCTGGCCGTGACCGCACTGATGATCGCTCCGCTGGCACACGCCGACGGCACCGCTGAATCTTCCGCGCGCACGCTGGACACCGTGAAGGTGACCGCCGATGGCGAGATTCCGAACAGCTACACGGTGAAGAACGCGCGCAGCGCGACCAGGCTGGACCTGTCGTTGCGTGAGACGCCACAGTCGGTGACCGTGATCACCCGCCAGCGCCTGGACGACATGGGCCTGTTCTCGCTGTCGGACGTGATGGGCCAGGTGACCGGCGTCAGCGTGTCGGTCACCGACAGCGAGCGCATCAACTATGTTTCGCGCGGCTACACCATCGACAATTTCCAGATCGACGGCATGCTCAACACGTTCGGTGGCTCGGTCAAGACCAACACCGACAGCGTGATCTACGAGCGTATCGAGGTGATCCGTGGCGCCACCGGCCTGACCACCGGCGCCGGCGATCCCTCCGGCACCATCAGCATGATCCGCAAGCGCCCCACCGACACCTTCCAGATGGGCGCCAACCTCACCGTGGGACGCTGGGGCAACCGCCGCCTGGAAGCCGACCTCGGCGGCCCGGTCGCCTGGGACGGACGCATCCGTGCGCGCGTGGTCGCCGCCAAGCAGCAGAGCGATTCGTTCCGTGATGTCTATGCGCTGGACAAGGACGTGTTCTACGGCATCGTGCAGGCCGACCTGAGCGACAGCACGCTGTTCGAGGTGGGTTACGAGTACCAGTCGCCGCGCACCACCGGCGTGACCTGGGGTGTGGTGCCGTACTGGGGCGCCGATGGCGCGCCGGCCAACCTGCCGCGCTCGACCAACCTGTCGGCCTCGTGGAGCGCGTGGCCGATCGTGGAGAAGACCAGCTTCGCGCGCCTGGAGCAGCAGCTGGGCAACGGCTGGTCGGTGAAGGGCAATCTCAGCCACGCGGTGCGCGATACCGATGGCAGCGTCTGGTACGGCGCGGCCGGCTATCCGCGCGCCGATGGCACCGGCATCACCGCCTACATCTCGCACTTCAACGAGCACAGCACGATGGACGTGTTCGACGTCAACGTCGGTGGCCCGTTCCAGTTGTTCGGCCGTGAGCATGAACTGGTGTTCGGGCTGGGCCAAGCGGTGCGCAAGGGCGAATCGGAGGCGATGTCGTTCGATTCCAGCGCACCGGGCTACTCGCAGGTGCCCGACTGGCGCCACTGGACCGGCGAGGTGCCGGTACTGCCGGTGACCCGCCTGGGTCGCCTGTCGTCGCAGGACGAGCTGCGCCAGCGCGCCGCCTATGTGGCGGCCCGCCTGCGCCTGGCCGACCCGTTGCTGGCCGTGGTGGGCGCCCGCTATGGCAGCTGGGAAACCCGCAAGTGGGCCTATGGCTACGACGCCAACGGCAACCGCAACAGCACAACCCGCACCGGCTACCGGCCGGACGACATGCTCACTCCGTATGCCGGCCTGGTCTACGACTTCAATTCGATCTTCAGCGGCTATGTCAGCTACACCGACATCTTCAAGCCGCAGAACTACCGCGACCGCAACGGCAATTACCTGGAGCCGGTGGTCGGCGACATGTACGAAGCAGGCGTCAAGGCCGAGTTCTTCGGTGGCCTGCTCAATGCCTCCGCTGCCGTGTTCGAAGGCAAGCAGGACAACGTCGCCGAGATCGACGATTCGGTGCCGGTGAATTCGCTGCCCGATGGCGGCCAGGCCTACCGCTCCACCGGCAAGGGCAACAAGGTGAAGGGCTGGGAGATCGAGAGCCAGGGCAGCATCGGCGAGCAGTGGAACGTCTCGGCCGGCTTCGCCCATACCGTCATCCGCAACAAGGATGGTGTGCTGCAGCGGACCACCGCCCCGCAGGACACCTTCCGGCTCAACACCAGCTGGCGCCCCGGCGGTATCGATGGCCGCTTCTGGCTGGGCGGTGGCGTGACCTGGCAGAGCCGCATCTGGAGCACCAGCACCAAGACTGATCGCAGCAAGGCCAACATCACCCAGGACGCGTTCTACCTGGTCAACCTCGCCGGTGGCTACCGCTTCAACGAAAACTTCAGCGCCCAACTGAACATCAACAACCTGCTGGACAAGAAGTACTTCAACAACGTCGGTTTCTACAACGGCGTGTACTGGGGCGAACCACGCAATGTCACCGTGACGCTGCGCTGGAAGCTCTGAACCCGTTGGATGGCGCTGGTTCTGCGACCAGCGCCCGGCCACGGATGGCCAACCCCGGCGCACTGCGGTGCGCCGGTCCCTTTTCACTGAAACCTGCAGGAACGCCGTGGACCGCTCGCCCGCAACCGCCAGCCCCCGCACCTTCTTCTCCAACCCGCGCTGGGGCGTGCTGTCACGCTCGTTGGCTGCAATCTTCGGCGGCTATGCGCTGGCTTCGGCCACCAGCGTGTTCTGCGCGGTGGCGCTGCCCGGCGCACGCGGGCAGACCGTGCTGACCGGCATGCTGCTGGCCATTCTGGTCGCCGCCTGCGCGGCGTTGTGGGCGTTCGCCACCCGCAGCGCGCTGCGTGCGTGGGTCGGCATTCTCGCTCCCGCCCTGCTGATGACTGCCATCGCGCGCATGCTGGGGGCCTGGGCATGAAGAACGGATTCCGCCAGTCGATGGCCTGGCTGCACACCTGGACCGGGCTGCTGGTCGGTTGGTTGCTGCTGCTGATTTTCATGGCTGGCACGGCCAGCTACTACCGCGAGGAAATCAGCCGCTGGATGCGTCCCGAACTGCCGTCCAGCAACGTCAGCATCGACGTCGCCGCGCAGCGCGCGGTGGACTACCTGCAGGCCAACGCCGCGCAGGCCGAGAACTGGTTCGTCACCCTGCCGCAGCCGCGCAACCCGGCCATGCAGATGTTCTGGCGACTGCCCCCGGAACTGGCCGACCCCAGCCGTGGCCGTCGAGGCGGCTTCGGCGATGCCACGCTCGACCCCAACACCGGCCAGGCACTGAAGGCCCGTGAGACCCGCGGCGGTGATTTCTTCTACCGCCTGCACTTCGACCTGCACTACATCCCGGTGCTGTGGGCACGCTATCTGGTCGGCTTCTGCGCGATGTTCATGCTGGTGGCGATCATCACCGGCGTCATCACCCACAAGAAAATCTTCAAGGACTTCTTCACCTTCCGCAAGGACAAGGGCCTGCGCTCCTGGCTCGATTTCCACAACGTCAGCGCGGTGATGGCCCTGCCCTACCACGCGATGATCACCTACACCGGCATCGTCACCCTGATGATCATGTACCTGCCGTGGGGCGTGAAAGTCGCCTACCCGCAGGACGAGGACAAGTTCTTCAGCGAAGCCTTCGGCGGCATGCCGGAGGTGACCGCGCCGGCCGAAGGCCGCGCAACACCGCTGCCGATCGCGCAACTGCTGGACAGCGCGCGTGCGCATTGGCACGGCGTGGAAGTGGCCGGCTTCACCGTGTCCAACCCGGGCGCGGCCAATGCGGTGATCGACATCCGCCAGCGTGATGGCAAGCGCCTGTCCACCGACACCCCGGCCGTGCGCTACGACATGGTCAGCGGTGCATTGCTGGAAGAAACACCGCCCTCCGGTGGCGCCACCGCCACCCGCGGCGTGCTGTACGGCCTGCATCTGGCACGCTTTGCCGACTGGGGCCTGCGTGCACTGTTCTTCCTGTCCGGCCTGGTCGGCTGCCTGATGGTCGCCAGCGGCGTGGTGCTGTGGGCGGTGAAGGAACGTCCCAAGCATGCCAAGAGCGGACGCATCGGCTTCGGCCTGCGCCTGGTCGATGCGCTGAACATCGGCACCGTGGCCGGCCTGCCGATCGCCTTTGCCGCCTACTTCTGGGGCAACCGCCTGCTGCCGCTGGACATCGCCGAGCGCTCGAGTGCGGAAGCCAACGTGTTCTTCTACGCTTGGGGCGGCGCGCTGCTGGCCGCTTTCATCTGGCCGAAGCGGATGATGTGGGCGTGGCAGCTGTACCTGGGCGCCGCCGCGTTCGCGCTGGTGCCGGTGGTCAACGCGCTGACCACGCATGCCCACCTGGGCGTCACCCTGCGCAACGGTGACTGGGTGCTGGCCGGCGTTGATCTGTCGATGATTGCCTTCGGCGCGATGCTGGCGATGTGCGGCTGGCGCATGCAGCGCTGGACGCCACCGCTGAGTGCGGCCGAGAAGAAGAAGCGCGCGGCTGCCGCAGCAGCGCCGAAGGCATCAGTCGAAGCGGCCGAAGCGGAGGCCAGCGCATGATGCTGCTGGCTCTGACGCTGTCGTTCTCTGCGTTCACCGCCCTGTCGCTGGCGATGGAAAAGCACCAGCACGACCTGCACGGTAAGGCTGCAGCTCCCCCGGCACGGCGCACGCAGTGGCGGGTGCTGGGCTGGGCCCTGCTGACGGTGGCGTTCGCGTTGTGCGTGGTCGACCATGGCTGGGCGATGGGCCCGGTGCTGTGGCTGGGCACGATGACCCTGGGCGGTGTGGCGCTGTCGTTCGGGCTGTACCCGTACCGACCGAAGTGGATCGCGCCGCTGGCGATCGCGTTGCCGGTGGCCGGGCTGGTGGTGGGGTTGCTGTAACCGCCATCCACGCATGGCGTGGATCTACTGGCCAGATGGGTGGTGCCGGCCATCGGCCGGCACTGACGGACTTACCCCAACCGCTTCAGTTCCCACGCGCGGTGGATGCGCGCGTTGCGCTCGAAATCCGGACCGATGGTGCGCGCGGTGATCTCGCGGCACTGGGCGAATTCGGCGATGGCGTTCTCTTCCAGCTTGAAGCGGCGGAAGTTGTTCGAGAAATACAGCACGCCGCCCGGTGCCAGCCGCGCCACGGCTGCGCGCAGCAGCTTCAACTGCTCGCGCTGCACATCGAAGTCATCGGCACGCGCGGAGTTGGAGAAGGTCGGCGGGTCGCAGAAGATCACGTCGTACTGGCCCCGGTCGCCTTCCAGCCAGGCCATGGCATCGGCCTGGACCAGCAGATGCTGGTTGCCCCCCTGCCCGTTCAGCGCCAGGTTGTCGTAGCACCACTGCAGGTAGGTGGCCGACAGGTCGACGCTGGTGGTGCTGGTGGCACCGGCCACCGCGGCCTGCACGCTGGCCACGCCGGTGTAGCAGAACAGGTTGAGGAAACGCTTGCCGCGCACCTGCTCGGCCATCATCCGGCGCAGCGGGCGGTGGTCGAGGAACAGGCCGGTATCGAGGTAGTCGAACAGGTTCACCTGCAGCAGCGCATTGTTCTCTCGCACCACGATGAATTCATCACGCTGTTCGAAACGGCCGTACTTGCTGCCACCCTTGCCGCGCTCACGCGACTTCATCGACACCTGCTCCGGCGGCACGCCGAACACTTCGCGCGCTGCCGCCAGCAGCTCGTTGCGGCGGCGGCGCACGTCGTTCTCGGGAATCGCCGCCGGTGCGGCGTATTCCTGCACATGCAGGAAGGTGCGGCGCTTGCCACCGTCTTCCTCGTAGACATCGATGGCCGCCGCGTACTCCGGCAGATCGGCGTCGTAGGCGCGGAAGCAGGTGATGTCCTCGCGGGCACGCCAGCTCTTGAACTTCTTCAGGTTCTTGCGCAGGCGATTGGCCACCATCTGCGCACCTTCGCTCAGCTCGCGCGGCTGCGCCGGGTCACGGCCCGGCACGGCGATCGGGTCGCAGACGATCAGCGCGCATTCCAGCGCACCGTTGAACATCTGGTACTTCTTGCCCGCACGCAGGCCGGTGGCGAAGGCCAGCTCGTCGTTGCCGCACAGCAGGCTGGCACGCCACTGCGGCACGGCCTTCTGCAGGGCGTTGCCCAGTGCGCGGTACAGCGCCGGATCGGCGGCCAGGCGCTCGTCGTACGGCGGGTTGCAGACCACCGCGCCGATCTCCTGCTCCGGCGCGGCCAGGTCGGCGACGTCGGCGCGGGTGAAGCGGATCGCGTGGGCGACGCCCGCGACCTCGGCATTCTCGCGTGCCGCCTGGATCGCGGTCGGGTCGATGTCGCTGCCGTGGATGACCGGCTTCAGCGCGGCCAGGCCTGCGGCCTCACGGTCACGCGCTTCGCTCTGGATGGTCTTCCAGGCGGCCTTGTCGAAGCCCAGCCAGCGGCTCGGCGGCAGGCTGCCATGGCGCATCAGGCCGGGAGCGACGTCGGCGGCCATCAGCGCGCCCTCGATCAGCAGCGTGCCGCTGCCGCACATCGGGTCCAGCAGGCCACCCCCGGCGGCGTGCAGGCGCGGCCACTGCGCGCGCAGCAGCAGCGCGGCAGCCAGGTTTTCCTTCAGCGGTGCCTCGTGGGCGGCACCGCGCCAGCCCCGGCGATGCAACGGGCCGCCGCCGAGGTCGATCGACAGCGAGGCACGGCCCTTGCGCAGTGACAGGTTGACGCGCACGTCCGGCAGGTCGGTGTTGACCGAGGGGCGTTCCAGGCCCTCATCGCGCATGCGGTCGACGATGGCGTCCTTGATCCGCTGCGCGGCAAAGCGGGCGTGGGTGATCTTGTCGCCGGACACATGTGCGTCCACCGCCAGGGTCATCTCCGGCTTGATGTGCTCATGCCACGGCAGCGCACGCACGCCGTCATACAGGGCCTGCTCGTCCGGGCACTCGAACTCGTCGATCGGCCACAGCACGCGGCTGGCCAGGCGCGACCACATCACGATCCGCAGCGCCTGCTCCAGTTCGCCCTCGGCGTTGACGCCGGCAATGGTGGCAGTGGCCTTGGCAAGGCCCAGGGCCGACAGTTCATCGGCAAGCAGGTATTCCAGGCCCTTGGCGCAGGAGACGAAGAATTTCACGGAATCGGTTCGCAGATGGTCGGGCGCGGCACAGGGGCCGGGCCAGTCGGAAAGGAGGGCCGTAGGCACGGCCGGCAGGCCCGCGCCGGGGGCGGCGGGGCTGTCATTGTAGTCAAAGCGGGCGGGCGCGCCGTGCGCCCGGGCTTCACAGTTGCCGCAGCAGGCGCTCGAAGGCCTGCGCGGAGGCCTCCACGTGGTGCTCCAGGCGGTGACCGTCGTCGACCAGCAGCAGCTGCGCCGAACGCGCCTGCGCCCAGGCAATCACCCCGGCGGCCGGTACCACGTCGTCATGCCAGGCCTGCACCACCGTGGTCGGCACCGCCGCAGCATCCAGCGCCGGCATCGGGCCCATGGTGGTCGGCGGCACCATCAGGAACAGGCCGGCCACAGGCACCTGCAGCGAGGCGATGGCGGAGATGTAGGCGCCCAGGCTGGAGCCGGCCAGCACCACCGGGCCCTGCTGGGCGGCGATGGCGGTACGTTCCACCAGGCGCTGCAGCCGGGTGCGCACGTCACCCACCCGGCTGACCTCGCTCATCGCGTCCAGGTCGGTGTAGTCCGGGCGTTCATGGGTCCAGCCCAGGCGTTGCGCCACGTCGGCCAGCGCGGTGACCTTGGTCGCTTCCGGGCCGCTCTCGAAACCGTGGGACAGGATGCAGTGGCCGCGGCTCATGCACGCGCTCCGTGGGAGCGGGTCGGCGGCGAAAGAGGAGGCAGGTTCATGCCGCAATGCTAGCATCGCTGGATGCCCAACCCGCTCCTTCCCGGCCTGCAGCTGCAGCCCCTGCCCTATCAAGACCGCCTGCCGCTGCGCGACCCGGCCACGCTGGAGATGGTGGTGATCCACTGCACCGAGCTGCCCGATCTGGCGATGGCCCGCGAGTACGGCGAGCGCGTGCTGTATGACAGCGGCGCCGGCAACAGCGGCCACTTCTACATCGACCGCGATGGCAGCGTGGTGCAGTACGTCGCACCGGAACGGGTGGCCCACCACGTGCGCGGCATGAACGCGCATACGCTGGGCATCGAGCTGGTCAACACCGGGCGCTACCCGGACTGGCTCGACAGCCGCCATCAGGCGATGGACGAGGCCTACACCGAGGCACAGCTGGCGGCGCTGGAGGCGCTGCTGCTGGCGCTGGTGGCGCGCTATCCGTCGCTGCGGCGGATTGCCGGGCACGACCAGCTGGATCTGGAGCAGGTGCCGGCCAGCGATGATCCGACGCTGATGGTGGCGCGCAAGCGTGATCCGGGACCGTTGTTCCCGTGGGCGCGGGTGCTGGCGAAGGTGCCACTGCAGCCGGTTGGGTGAGGGTTTGCAGGGCTGCGCCCTGCACCCGCAGAGGCAACGGCCGAAGCAAGGGCAACAGCAGGATTCCCTGGGATGGCGGGGTGGGTCCGGTTGCGGGGGACGC
>NZ_VMBJ01000058.1:0-27953 GCF_010608305.1 Stenotrophomonas sp. AS012628
CAAGGCTACATGGACGTACTTGCGCCGTCCCCGCATACGCACAGTGCCCCGCCATCCCACGGGATGCCCACTATTGCCGTTGCTTCGGCTGTTGCTCTGGCTTGAGGCAGGTGCAGGGCTGCAAGCCCTGCCGCCCCCCCCTCAGTGCAGGAGCGCTGCCACCGCCGCGCGGAACCCGTCCTGGGCCTGCCCGGACTCCGGCGCATGATGCAGCTGCCGCACCGCGCGTCCCAGCCGTGCCGCGCCGACGAAGCCACAACTGGCCTGCAACCGGTGCAGCTGGCTGCGCAGCTGACGCTCGTCGTGCTGGTCCACGGCCTGCTCGACCGCGTCGCGTACCCCCGGCAACTCGGCCAGGAACAGCTCGCGCAGGGCTATCAGGTGGTTGCGCTGGCCATTGAGCGCGGCCAGTGCCGCGGTCTCGTCCCAGTCCTGCACCTGCAGCTCGACCGCTGCCGGGGCCGGGGCGACAAAGATCCCCGCCGGGCTGTTCACCAGCGCGCGGCGCACGGCTTTCAGCAACTGGTCGCGGCCCAGCGGCTTGACCAGCGTGTCGCTGAAGCCAGCTTCACGCAGGCGGGCATGGATGGAGGTGTCGCCGTCGGCGGTATGCGCCAACGCCGGGGTGTCGGGGTGTGAACGGCGCAGTTCGCGCAGCAGCTGCGCGCCATTGCCGTCCGGCAGGTTGACGTCGATCAGCCACAGGTCATGCGCGCCGGGTTCGGCGCTCGCCAGCGCACTGGCCAGTGAATCTGCGGTGTCCACGTCCGCCGGTAACGTTTCCAACGCCGCCTTGAAAAAACCGCGGCTGATGATGTCGTCCTCGACAAGCAGGAAGCGGGGCCGGCTGGCCCGCGGGGTCATCTGCATCAGGGCTGCCTCCATGTCAGCTGTTGCAATCATCAAGCACGGCGGCGGCGGGCGCAAGCGGGTCCGGGCCCTGCCGGTCAGGATCTGCGACA
This sequence comes from Stenotrophomonas sp. AS012628, assembly GCF_010608305.1. Lineage (NCBI taxonomy): Bacteria > Pseudomonadati > Pseudomonadota > Gammaproteobacteria > Lysobacterales > Lysobacteraceae > Stenotrophomonas > Stenotrophomonas sp. AS012628. The sequence goes on from NZ_VMBJ01000058.1 coordinate 963, forward strand.
ATACGCCCCCATTTTTGCCCGCAGCCTGTTGCCACGTGGCCCGATCCCGCTCCCGCATCGACCGTACCCCGTTCCAGACCGAGATCCTCGACCTCAGCCATGATGGTCGCGGCGTCGCCCGCCGTGAGGGTGAGGGCGGCAAGGTCACCTTCGTCAGCGGCGCACTGCCGGGTGAGGTGGTCATGGCCGAACAGACCGCCCGCAGCCGCCATTTCGACGAAGCGCGCACGGTGGAAGTGCTGAAGGCCTCGCCGCAGCGCGTCACCCCGAAGTGCCCGCACTTCGGCACCTGTGCCGGCTGCGTGCTGCAGCACCTGGACGAAGACCAGCAGATTGTGGCCAAGCAGCGCGTGCTGATGGACAACCTGGAGCGCATCGGCCACGTGAAGCCGGGAACCGTGCTGGCGCCACTGGTCGGCGAGAGCTGGGGCTACCGGCGCAAGGGCCGCTTCTCGGTGCGCCGGGTCGAGAAGAAGGACAAGACCCTGGTCGGCTTCCGTGAACAGGATCCGCGTTTCGTCGCCGACCTCAGCCAGTGCCTGACCGTGATCCCGGAGATCGGCACCAAGGTCGAGGCGCTGTCCACCTTCATCGAATCGCTCGATGGCAAGCGTGACATCCCGCAGATCGAGTTCATCGCCGGTGACCAGGCCGTAGTCCTGACCGTGCGCCACCTGCAGCCGCTCAGCGACGCCGATCGTGCGGCCTGGGCCGCCTTCGGCCAGCAGCATGGCTTCGTGATCTACCTGCAGTCCGGCGGCGTGGACACCGTGCAGCCGCTGGACGGGCAGGGCGTGCCGCTGTCGTTCCGGCTGGCGCCGTGGGACGTGGAACTGGCGTTCCGCCCGCTGGACTTCATCCAGGTCAATGCCAAGCTCAACGAGAAGATGATCGCCCACGCCCTGGACCTGCTGGAACCGGGTGAGGACGAGCGCGTGCTGGACCTGTTCTGCGGCCTGGGCAATTTCACCCTGCCGCTGGCGCGCCGCGTGCGCGAAGTGGTCGGCGTGGAAGGCGATGCCGGCCTGGTCGCGCGTGCCCGTGAGAACGCCGAGCGCAATGGCCTGGCCAACGCCCAGTTCTTCAGCGCCGACCTGACCCAGGACCAGCGCAGCACGCCGTGGATGCGCCAGGGCTTCGACAAGCTGCTGCTGGACCCGCCGCGCTCGGGCGCGATCGAAGTGCTGCAGCAGCTGCCGCTGAAGCAGTTCAAGCGCATCGTCTACGTCAGCTGCCACCCGGGCTCGCTGGCCCGCGATGCCGGCTATCTGGTCAACGAACAGGGCTTCACCCTGGTCAGCGCCGGTGCCATGGACATGTTCCCGCACACCGCACACGTGGAAAGCATCGCGGTGTTCGAGAAGCGCTGATCTGTCATGCCCATCGCGCATAATGGTGCGATGGGCATCGAAATCGAACGCAAATTCCTCGTCAGCAGCGATGGCTGGCGCGCCGCCGCGCACCGGGTGATCCCGATGGCGCAGGGCTACATCAACGACATGGGGGCGCTTGACCGCGGCACCCAGAACGCCTCGGTGCGGGTGCGCATCGAAGGCGACCACGCCGCGTTGAACCTGAAGTCGCGCACCATCGGCCATACCCGCCAGGAGTTCGATTACCCGATCCCGGTGGACGATGCACGCGCACTGCTGGCGTTGTGCGTGGGTGGTCTGATCGACAAACGCCGTCATCTGGTCGAACACGCCGGCCTGACCTGGGAGGTGGACGAGTTCCTCGGCGACAACGCCGGCCTGGTGGTGGCCGAGGTCGAGCTGGACAGCGCCGACCAGGCGATCGACCTGCCGGATTGGGTGGGTGCCGAAGTCACCGACGATGCGCGCTACTACAACGTCGCGCTGGCCAGTCACCCCTATTCACAGTGGTGAACCCCAAAAAGGGGACGGAGGGGATTAAGTCGTCTTTACCCCACCTGTGCGGGAACCGACTTAGTCCCCTCCGTCCCCTTTTAACGAGGGAGGCGGGCCCCATGTCGTGGGGATGAGAATCGATATCTACTCCGACGTGGTCTGCCCCTGGTGCTGGATCGGCAAGCATCGTTTCCAGCAGGGCGTGCAGTTGCTGGGCGCGAACGCGCCTGAACTCGATATCCACTGGCAGCCGTTCCAGCTGGATCCGGATGCGGACGCCACCCCGGTGCCGCTGCGCGAGGCCTACGTGCGCAAGTTCGGGGGCGTCGAGCGTACCGAGCAGATCCTCGGCCAGACCCAGAGCACCGCGCGTGCCGAGGGCCTGCCGATGGACTTCAGCCAGGGCCAGGTGCGGGTGACCACGCTGCCGGCGCACCGGGTGCTGTGGCTGGCCGGCGAGCATGGCGTGCAGGATGCGGTCGGCGAGGCTCTGTTCCGCGCTCACTTCGAGCACGGCCAGAACCTGGCCGACCCCGCGGTGCTGATCAAGGCCGGCGTGGCGGGCGGCCTCGACGCCGGCGAAATCGCGCAGATGCTGGCCTCCGACCGCGGCCTGGCCGAGGTCGAAGCCAAGCTGGCGCAGGCCCATGCATTGGGCGTTTCTTCGGTGCCGACCTTCGTCATCGATGGGAAGTGGGCCATTTCCGGGGCACAGCCGCCGGAGGCCTTCGCCAACGCCCTGCGCCAGATCGCGGCCGAACAGGGCGCTCCGGCAGCGTCGGCTGACGGCGACGAGGCCTGCGGCCCGGACGGCTGCAAGGTCTGACCTGCCCCCCCAAAAGGGGACGGAGGGGATCAAGAGGTATCCAGCCCACCTGGGTCGATTGCGCCTTGATCTCCTCCGTCCCCTTTTTCTGACCACTGCGCCTGTCGGCCGGTTCTGCGACAATGCGGCACTGCGCCATGCGGGCGCGCGTTGTGGAGATCGACCATGCTGCTGATCGGCGTTGCCGGTACCGAACTGACCGCCCAGGAACGTGACTGGCTGCAGCACGATGCCGTGGCCGGGGTGGTGCTGTTCAAGCGCAACTTCGCCTCGCGCCAGCAGGTGACCGATCTGAGCGCGGCCATCCGCGCCGCTGCCCCACGCCCGCAGCTGATCTGCGTGGACCAGGAAGGCGGCCGCGTGCAGCGTTTCCGCGAGGGTTACAGCGATCTGCCGCCACTGCAGGACATTGGTGCGCTGTATGCCACCGACCCGCAGCAGGCCTTGGCATTGGCCGAACGGCACGCCTGGCTGATGGCCAGCGAGGTACGGGCCAGCGGTGTGGACCTGAGCTTCGCGCCGGTGGTCGACCTTGGCCGTGGCAACCGTGCCATCGGCAACCGCGCCTTCAGTGAAGACCCGCAGGTGGTGGCCGCGTTCACCGCCGCCTACGTGCGCGGCATGCATTCGGTCGGCATGGCCGCCACGCTCAAGCATTTCCCCGGCCACGGTACCGTGCTGGAAGACACCCACGTGGATACCGCGATCGACCCGCGCGCGCTGGACGAGCTGCGCGCGCAGGACCTGGTGCCATTCCAGGCCGGCATCGCCGCCGGTGCCGACGCGGTGATGATGGCGCACGTGATCTACCCGCAGATTGCGCCTGAACCGGCCGGCTACTCGCCGCGCTGGATCCAGGACATCCTGCGCGGCGAGCTCGGCTTCCGCGGCGTGGTGTTCTCCGATGACATCGGCATGGCCGCCTCGCACAGCGCCGGTGGTGTGTCCGCGCGCGTGCACGCGCATCTGGATGCCGGCTGCGACGTGGTGCTGGTCTGCCACCCGGAACTGGTCGATGAAGCCCTGCACGCGGTGCAGGGACGCTCCCTCAATACTGCTGCGCTGCTGGGCCTGATCGGCCGTGGCGCGCTTGGCTGGGATGGCCTGCTGGCCGATGCCCGCCATGGCGACACCCAATCCCGTCTGCTTGAAACCCTTGGAAGAACCGTCTGATGCCCAACCTCACCATTTCCCAGGCCCTGGCCCAGGCTGACCTGCTGGTCGACCGCCCCACCATCGACAAGGCCATCGCTGGTATCGCCGACGCCATCGCGCGCGATTACAAGGGCGAGGTGCCGCTGTTCCTGTCCATCATGCACGGTGCGCTGCCGTTCGCCGGCCAGCTGGCGCTGGAACTGGGCGCGCGCGGCCAGGACGTGCAGTTCGATTACCTGCACGCTACCCGTTACCGCGGTGAAACCACCGGCGGCGACCTGGTCTGGAAGCACAAGCCGGCCACTTCGCTGTTCGGCCGCCGCGTGCTGCTGGTTGACGATATCCTGGACGAGGGCTACACCCTGCAGGGTGTGCGCACCTGGTGCCTGGAACAGGGCGCGACCGACGTGCGCATCGCCGCGATGACGGTGAAGAAGCACGACCGCGCGCTGCCGGACGTGACCGCCGACTACGCCGGCATCGAACTGCCGGACCGCTACGTGTTCGGCTTCGGCATGGACGTCAATGAAACCCTGCGCTGCGTGCCGGCCATCTACGCGATGAAGGAATAACGGCGCAGCCGCCCGCGGCGCGTCTTCTTCTGCCGCCGGCATCCTCGGGTGCCGGCGTTCGTCTTTTCATGGAGTGCTTCGAATGCAACAGATCGCCCTGGCCGTGATCGGCGGTACCGGTGTCTACAATCTGGCCAAGCTTGACGATGTGCAGACCCACGAGGTCGACACCCGCTTCGGCCGCCCGTCGGGCCCGGTGCGCGTCGGTACGCTGCTCGGCCATCGCGTGGCGTTCCTGGCGCGGCATGGCGAAGGCCATTCGCTGCCGCCGCACAAGATCAACTACCGCGCCAACCTGGCCGCGCTGCAGCAACTGGGCGCGCAGCGCGTGCTGGCGTTGAACACGGTGGGGGGCATCACCGAACACTTTGGTCCGCGCGTGCTGGCCTGCCCGGACCAGATCATCGACTACACCTGGGGCCGCATCAGCACGATCTGTGAAGAAGAAGGCACCGACGTGGTCCACGTCGATTTCGGCCACCCGTACACGCCGATGCTGCGCAGCAAGATCCTGGCCGCGGCCAAAGTGACCGGTGTCACGGTCCATGACGGTGGCTGCTACGGCGCAACGCAGGGCCCGCGCCTGGAAACCATCGCTGAAATCGCCCGTATGCGCCGCGACGGCTGCGACCTGGTGGGCATGACCGGCATGCCGGAAGCCGCGCTGGCACGCGAGCTGGGGCTGGATTACGCCTGCCTGGCGATCATCGCCAACTGGGCTGCCGGGTGTGGTGATGGCGAGGAGATTACGATGGCCGAAGTGCTGGCCAACGTGCAGGCGGCCGGCAACGGACTTCCGGAACTGGTGGGCGAATTGGCACGGGGGTGATTGTCTTCCCCGAGCAAGCTTTGCATACTCAGCTTGTGCGCGGGTTCAGCGTACACCACCCATTCATTGCATAAGGTCTCGCATCACCATGCCGAACGGTACCGTCAAGTGGTTCAACGACGCCAAGGGATTTGGCTTCATCTCGCCGGAGGATGGCAGCGCCGACGTGTTCGCGCACTTCTCCGCCATCAACTCCAAGGGCTTCCGCAGCCTGCAGGAAGGCCAGCGTGTCACCTATGACGTGACCCAGGGCCCGAAGGGTGCCCAGGCTTCGAACATCACGCCGGCCGAGTGATCCACTCGACAGTGCGTTGAAAACCCCGCTCCGGCGGGGTTTTTTTTTGCGCGGCATGCCTGCGGCCCGTTCGCGATCCACCCACCTCGGGCACAATGCGCCCATGAAGGAACGACTGCGCATCGCCGTGATCGGCTACGGTACCGCTGGACAGGCAGTGTCCATCCTGCTCACCCGTGACGGCCACGAGGTGGAGATCTTCGAACGCGTGCCCACGCCGGGACCGGTGGGCGCCGGCTTCCTGCTGCAGCCCAGCGGCCTGCAGGTACTGTGGCAGATGGGCCTGCTTGATTCCGTGCGCGCACATGCCGCGCCGGTGCACCGCCTGTATGGCGACACGCCGTGCGAGCGCGCGGTGATGGACATGCGTTACGACGGACTGGATGCGCGCCTGCACGGCCTGGGCATGCAGCGCGGGGCCTTGTTCTCGCTGCTGGACGAAGCGCGCGCGGGTGCAGGCCAGTTGCATGCGGGCGTCAGCATCGCGGCGGTGGATGCCGAGCAGGGCCGCCTGCGCGACAGCGACGGTCGCATGCACGGCCCGTTCGATCTGGTGGTGGCCGCCGATGGCGCCGCCTCGACGCTGCGCGGTACGATCGCCGGCGGTGCAGGGCTGGACCGCGTGTATCCGTGGGGGGCGCTGTGGTGCCTGCTGCCGGCCGAAGACTGGCCGCACGTGCGGGAGCTGCGCCAGCGCTACGTGGCCGCGCGCAAGATGATCGGGCTGCTGCCGGTCGGTACGCGCCCCGGTGATGACACGCCGCGCCTGAGCTTCTTCTGGAGCCTGCCACGCGCCGACTTCGAGCGCTGGCAGGCCGACGGCATGGTCCCCTGGCTGGATGAACTGCATGCACTGTGGCCGCAGGCCAGTGCGCGCTTCGCCCATCTGCGCGATGCCGGCCAGCTGGCGCGTGCGGTCTATCGCGATGCAGTGATGACGCGCTGGCACCAGGGCCGCATGGTGCTGGCCGGTGATGCCGCGCATGCGATGAGCCCGCAGCTGGGGCAGGGCGTGAACATGGCGCTGCTCGATGCGTTGGCATTGCGCGATGCCGTGCGCGCGCAGGGGGGCGGTGCCGAAGCGTTGCAGGCGTACCAGGCGCAACGCAGGGCGCACGTTGCGGTGTACCAGCGCTGGAGTCGTTGGCTGACGCCGCTGTTCCAGTCCAACCGCGACGCCTGGGCCAAGGCGCGTGATGTGCTGCTGGGCCCGATGGGGCGCCTGCCCGGTGGCCGTGGCCACATGCTGCGCGTGCTCAGTGGCACCCAGCACGGCTGGTTCGGTGCGCTCGCACTGGATCCGGCTTTCGTCGACGCATTGGCCACCGCAGCGGAGACACCTCCCATCAACGCGATCACGGCCAATGCGTGAAGCGCGTCGTCACGTGAATTAACGGTTGCCTCACCGCGGATATGCGAGAAGTAGGTTGCACGCGATTGCGCGTCGCCCGTTTTCCTTTCCGTGATCAACATCGCGCGTGGCCCGGGCGGCGCTGCCGTTGCGGCCTGTTGCGGCCCGGACGTGCCGCCTGTTGTTGAAGAGGAGGACGCCATGTTGTTCGCGGTCGAGGAGCTGGAATCGGAAATCTGCAAGCTGCGCGGATTGCTGCAGATGCTGCACGAGGACCAGCCCGACGTACTGGAGGACGTGTTCGAGTTCCATGTCGGCAGCCTGATCAGTCATGCATCAGCGGAGCACCACGCGCGCATCCGCACCTGCGCGCAGGAGATGCTGGCGGCGATCCAGGCGTTGCCGCGACGACGTGAAGATGACACGCCCGATTTCCGGTTGATGCCGCAGCTGGGCATTCGTCCGGCCTGATTCAAGCTTCCGGCAGTTCCACCAAGGCGCCCTGCACGCAGACGATCATCTGCTCGCCAGGGACGGGGGCAGGGACGATTCCGGCGGTAAACGCGGAGAAGGCGGGCAGGATTGTCGTCCGGTCGCGCAGCCAGAACGCGGCGAAGCGCCGCCGCAGCGGCGGCAAGGCAACCTGCGGATGCAGATGCCCGGCGATCACATGCAGCTCTGCATCGGGCATCGGCTCATGCCGAAGCAGGAACGGCCCCAGCCGTACTTCATCGTGGATCCGGACCTGCAACTGCGCATGCGGCAGCTGGCGGTCGTGATTGCCGCGCAGAACATGCACGTCCAGTGCGGCATTGCGTTCACGCCATCCCAGCCATTGCTGGTACCAGGCAGCGCGATGCGCCGGCCCATGCAGGATGTCGCCCAGGATCCACAGCTCGCGGCAGGCATGCCTGTCCAGCAGCCCCTGCAGGCGTTGCAGGTCTTCGCCGGTGCCGCCGCTGGGCAACGCGATGCCGGCACGACGGAATACATCGGCTTTGCCCAGGTGCAGGTCGGCGATCAACAGCGCCTGCCGCGCAGGCCAGTACAGTGCACGCGCGCCAAGCAGAATCAGCGATTCGCCGGCGCGCAGCAGCGGCAGTTCATCGGCCATGGCGGCGCTCCAGCTGCTGGGCCGCGCGTTGCACACGGGTGCGCCAGTCTTCGTTGCTGAACTGCCCGCGCAGGCGTTCGGCCCACAGTGGAAAGCCCAGCGGTGTGAGTGATGCCGGGTGCTGCACCGAGAAGACCTGCATGCCGATCCTTGCCAGTACCTGCTGCAGCCCTGGGAGGTCCAGGCTGTCGTGCAGCACTTCGCGTTCGGCCAATGCCAACAGCAGGTGGCCGGGATCATGCTCGCGCAGTACGTCGTAGAGCAGGCCCGCCGAGGCCTGCAGCTGGCGCAGCGACCGCGGCATGCCTCCGGGCAGGTTGGGCACCAGCAGGCCGGATACGCGTGCGATGCCACGGAACTGGCGCCGCGCCAGCTCGCCCAGGTTCACTGCCGCGCGCAGATCGTCCAGCAGCTGATCGGGGGTGAACAATGCGCGCCATTGCGCCGCATCCAGATCGATCGCCTGCGCCGGTGCCAGCACCAGGCCATGATCGTTCACCGCATAGCCGATGCTGTTGCGCTGCCAGCGGGTACAGCGCAGTGCCAGCAGGGCGGCCAGCGCCTCGTGCACGTGGCGGCCGGCAAAGGGGTAGACGAACAGGAACTGGCCTTCGCGGCGCCGCACCTCTTCCACCAGCAGATGTTCCGGGCCGGGAAGCGCCGACAACTGCTGCTGCAGTGCCAGCAACGGTGACAACCAGCGTGATTCGGCACTGTCGTCGGCGCCGGACAGTACCCACTCCAGCTCACGGCCGAGCGGCATCGACAGCGGCAACTGGCCTCCCTGCCAGCGCGGCACCACACCATCGCCGCGCCCTCGCGCCAGCCGCACGAAGGCGGTCATGTCGCGCAGCTGCACCAGTTCCAGCAGGCGCCCGGCGAACTGGAAGCGATCACCACGGCGCAGGCGGCTGGCGAACTGTTCCTCCACCGCGCCCAGGCCACCCCCACGCAGAAACTGCACGCGCACGCTGCCATCGCTGCTGATGGTGCCGATCGACAGCCGATGACGCAGTGCCTGGCGGCGATCGTGCATGCGGTAGCAGCCGTCGTCATCGCGCACGACCTTGTGGAAATCAGGGTACTGGGCCAGCGCCTGGCCGCCCTGCACGATGAAGGTCAGTACCGCCTGCCATTGGCCGTCGCCGAGCGATGCGAAGGCGTGGGTGCGCCGCACCTGCGCCAGTAGCGCATCGCTGTCGAAGCCACCGGCCAGCGCGCGGCTGACCGCATGCTGGGCCAGCACATCCAGCGACAGCGTCGGCGGCCTGCGTGCTTCGACCACGCCGGCGGCCAATGCACGGCGCACGGCGGCGTACTCGGCCAGTTCCAGCGCATGGCTGGGCACGCACAGGATGGAGCCGCTGGCACCCGGGCGGTGGCGCGCACGTCCGGCGCGTTGGCGCAGGCGGGCCACACCCTTCGGGCTGCCCAGCTGCAGTACCTGCTCAACCTCGGGGAAGTCCACGCCGAGGTCGAGGCTGGAGGTGGCCACCACGCAGCGCAGCACGCCCGCGCGCAGGCCATCCTCCACCTGCTGGCGCAGCGCCGGATCCAGTGAGCCGTGGTGCAGCGCAAGCGTGCCCTGGTCTTCGGGCCAGACCGCGGCCAGCGCCTGATGCCATAGTTCCGCCTGCGCACGCGTATTGGTGAACAGCAGGCTGCTGCGTGCCTGCATCAACGCGTCCAGCACGCGCGGCAGTTGCGCCAGGCCAAGATGCCCGGCCCAGGGGAAACGTTCGCCGGGGTCGGGCAGCAGGCTGCGCACGCCGACTGCGCGCGGGCGCACGCCCTGCACGATGGGCGCGTCGGGCTGCCCGGGCAGCAGCACGTCGCGTGCTTCATCAAGATTGCCCAGCGTGGCCGAGAGCCCCCACAGCTGCAACGCGGGGGCGATGTCGCGCAGCAGCGCCAGGTTCAGTTGCAGCAGCACTCCCCGCTTGTTGCCCAGCAGTTCATGCCACTCGTCCACCACCACGCAGCGCAGCTGGCGCATGCGTGCCACGGTATCGGGATAGCTCAGCAGCAGCGCCAGCGATTCGGGCGTGGTCACCAGCACGTCGATGCGGCCTTCGCGGGCCTGGCGCCGCTCGCGGTTGCTGGCGTCACCGCTGCGCAGGCCGACACGCCATCCCAGTCCCAGGCCGTCGACGACGGCCTGAAGGGCGCGGGCGGTATCACTGGCCAACGCGCGCAAAGGCGTCACCCACAGCACCTGCAGTGGGCGCACCGCGCTGGCCCTGCGGGGCGGTGGCGGTGGATCGACCAGCGCCTGCAGCAACGGCCCACCGAACATCGCCAGCGTCTTGCCGCTGCCCGTGGGCGTATGCAGCAACCCGGATTCGCCGGCCAGGTAGTGGCGCCACATTGCGCGCTGGAATGGCAGTGAGCGCCAGCCGCGTGCCGCGAACCAGTCTTCCAGCCTGCGCAGCGCCTGGCTGCGGTTCATCGCGCCAGCGCCTGCAGCGTAGCCAGCTGATCGGCCTCGCTGGCAGGCTTGTCGTGGCGCCAGCGCAGGATGCGCGGAAAGCGCACGGCGATACCGGATTTGTGCCGGCTGCTGCGGTTGACCGCTTCGAAACCCAGTTCGAACACCTGTTCGGCGCGCACGCTGCGCACTGGACCGAAGCGCTCGCGGGTGTTGGCGCGGATCCAGCGGTCGAGCGCGAGGATCTCCTTGTCGTCCAGGCCCGAATACGCCTTGGCCACCGGCACCAGCGTGTCTCCGTCCCAGACGCCGAAGGTGTAGTCGGTGTACAGCGTGCTGCGCCGCCCATGGCCGGCCTGGGCGTACAGCAGCACCGCGTCGATCGTGAGTGGATCGACCTTCCATTTCCACCAGTCGCCGCGTCGTCGCCCGGTCTGGTAGGGCGAGACACGCCGTTTCAGCATCAGACCTTCCACGCCGCGTTCGCGTGCCACGTCGCGCATCGCTGCTGCCCGTTGCCAATCGTCGGCGTCAACGTCGGGCGACAGCTGGATCCGCACATCGTCCAGCGCACCGATGACCTCAGTGAGCCGCGTACGCCGTTCCTGCAACGGCAGCTCACGCAGGTCCGCGCCATCGACTTCCAGCAGGTCATAGGCGAGCACGCGCACCGGCGTGTTGCGCAGGGTGGCCGCACCGGGTTTGCGGCGCTGGATGCGGGTCTGCAGCGCGGTGAAGGCACGCGGCAGGTTGGCGTTTTCGTCCCAGGCCAGCAGCTCGCCGTCCAGTACGCAGCCATCGGGAAGCGCCATCGCGGCCTGCTCGATTTCGGGGAAGCGGCCATCCAGCCGCTCTTCGCCACGCGACCACAATGCGACCTCGCCACGCCGGCGAAGCAGCTGCAGGCGAATGCCATCCCATTTCCATTCCAGCAGCCAGTCATCGATCGGGCCGAGCCGTTCGGCAGGTTCACCTTCCAGTGGCGATGCGAGGAAGAACGGGTAGGGCTGCTGACGGTCCAGCGGAAGCTCATCCGGCGACAGCAGCTGAGCCAGCAGCCCGGGCGAGGGCACCCACTCGCCAAGCATGCGCTGGGCGATGCGTGCGATGTCCAGGCCGGACCATTCGGCCAGCGCCTGCTGTACCAGCCGCTGCGAAACACCTACGCGCAGGGCACCGGTCAGCAGCTTGTTGAACACCAGGCGTTCGCTGCTGCACAGCTGCTGCCAGCCTGCGACGACCGCCGCACGGCGCACTGCTTCGGCTTGATTGGCCACCGCCAGCAGATGTTGTTCGATCCATTCGGCCAAGGGGCGGTCGACAGCTGGCCGGGATGGATCATCCAGCAGCAGGGTCAGCGTTTCGGCCAGGTCCCCCACCTGCGCATAGCTGTCCTCCACCAACCAGGGCGGCAGGCCCGATTCCTCGCTCACCCACGCGCGCAGTTCGCTGCTGGCGGCGATCTTCCGGCGTGCGCCGCCCACCTTGCCGCCGCTGAGCAGGTACAGCGCCCATGCCGCGTCATGCGCACGCGCCTGGCGGAAGTAGTCGACCAGCGCCGCACGCTTGTCCAGCGTGGCGGTGCTGCGATCCAGGCGCTGGTAGAGCGCAGCGAATGCCTTCATTCTTCGCTCCCGAAATCGGTACGGAAGGCTTCGGCAGCCACGCCGCGCTCGCGCAGGAACGGAATCAACGCATCGGTATTGCCATGGGTGGCGATCACCCGCTGGGCGCCCGTCTGTTCGATGGTCTGCAGCAGTGCTGGCCAGTCGGCGTGATCGGAAATGACAAAACCGCGATCGACATTGCGACGCCGCCGATTGCCGCGCAGCTGCATCCAGCCGGATGCGAAGCCCAGCTGGTGGCGGCCGAAGCGACGCATCCAAGGCGTGCCCGCAGCTGACGGCGGCGCGAGGATCAGCTGGCCGGCGGCATCCGGCTGGCGGCCCTGTTCGGCCACGGTGAGCGTCTCCAGCATCGGTACGCCGGCCTGCCGGTAGACCGCCACACCATTGGCGATGGCGCCATGCAGCCAGGCCGGGCGATCGTCCAGTGGCCGCAGTTCGGCCAGCACCCGTTGCGCCTTGCCCAATGCATAGCACAGCAGGATCGCCGCTTCGCCACGTTGTTCGCATTCGCGGCGCCACGCCACGATTTCCGCCGCCACCGCCGGCGTGTCCGGCCAGCGGTAGATGGGCAGGGCGAACGTGGCTTCGGTGATGAAGGTATCGCAGGGCACCACTTCGAACGGCGCGCAGGTCGGGTCGGGCTGGCGCTTGTAGTCGCCCGAGGCCACCCAGACCTGCCGGCCGTCGTCGATGCGTACCTGCGAAGAGCCGAGGACATGGCCGGCAGGGTGCAGCGATACCTGCACCTTCCCCAGGCGGAACGGCACGCCCTCGACGTGCGCCTGCACCGGCACGTCACCCAGGCGCCAGCGCAGGATCGGCAGGCTGCCTTCGCTGCAGTGGTACTCGCCCATGCCCGGACGGGCATGGTCGCCGTGGCCATGGGTGATGACCGCGCGCGCTACCGGTCGCCACGGGTCGATATGAAAATCGCCGGCGGCGCAGTACAGCCCCTCCGGGCGCAGCACCACCAGATCGTCGTTGCCTGCCATGTGGTCACTGTGGCCTGCGTCTCGTGCAGAGGGTGAGAACCGGCCTGAACACGGGCTTGGCAGGCGATGCGGCACAATCGGGCCGCAGACCTCTTGCCGCCAGGATGGACCGGATGAGTGGACCCAGCTTCAGCAGCAACGCGCCGTATGAAACCCATGTGGTGCTGAACCAGCCGCCGCCGTTCGCAGGGCGACAGTTGTGGACCGACGACGTGGCGCTGATGGAAGCCGTGCAGCGCGAAGGCGCCGCCAGCTTCGCGCCGCGGCTGGGTGGCTATGGTGCACTCGCCGGTGATGAACTGTACCGGCTCGGCTTCGATGCCAACCGTGATCGTCCGCGGCTACGCACGCATGATGCACAGGGCCATCGCATCGACACGGTGGAGTTCCATCCGGCCTATCACCGGTTGATGGACGCGGCCAAATCGCACGGCGTCGCAGGATTGTCCTGGCATGAGCCGCAGCCTGGCGCACACGTGGCACGTGCGGTGTTGAGCTACCTGCATCACCAGGCCGAGGCGGGCACCAGCTGCCCGTTGACCATGACCCATGCGGCGGTGGCGGTGCTGCATTCGCAGCCGCATCTGGCCGAGTGGGCGCGCAAGGCCGCTGCACCGGTCTATGACCCGCGCGACGTGCCGGTGGCGGACAAGGCCGGCATCACCCTGGGCATGGGCATGACCGAGAAGCAGGGCGGCTCGGATGTCCGTGCCAACAGCACGCGCGCCGAACCGATCGATGGCGAGCGTTATCGCCTGGTCGGCCACAAGTGGTTCTTTTCCGCGCCGATGTGCGATGGCTTCCTGGTGCTGGCGCAGGCGCCGGGAGGACTGACCTGCCTGCTGATGCCGCGCCGGCTGGCCGATGGTGACCGCAATGCGTTCCGGTTGATGCGGCTGAAGGACAAGCTTGGCGACTGGGCCAACGCCTCCAGCGAGGTCGAGTTCTGCGGCGCACAGGCATGGCGCGTGGGCGAAGAGGGGCGCGGCGTGGCCACCATCATCGGCATGGTGATGATGACCCGCCTGGACTGCATGCTGGGTGCGGCGGCAGAGATGCGCATGGCGCTGGCGCAGGCGCTGCACCACGCACGCCATCGACGCACCTTCGGCAAGCTGCTGGTCGAGCACCCGTTGATGACCAACGTGCTGGCTGATCTGGCGCTGGAGTCGGAAGCGGCCACGGTGTTGGCGATGCGCATCGCACGCGCGGTGGATCGTGCCGGTGTGGATGCCAATGAAGCGGCGATGGCGCGGTTGGGGACGGCACTGGGCAAGTACTGGCTGTGCAAGCGCGCACCGGCTTTCGTCAATGAAGCGCAGGAATGCCTGGGCGGTGCAGGCTACGTAGAGGAGTCGATGCTGCCGCGCCTGTACCGGCAGGCACCGTTGAATTCGATCTGGGAGGGCAGCGGCAACATCCAGTGCCTGGATGTGCTGCGCGCGCTGGCGCGTGAGCCGGAGGCGATGGCGGCGTTGCGCGGTGAGCTGGCGTCGGTGGCTGATCGTGATGCGCGCTATGCAGCGTCATTGCAGCGTTGGGCAGCGGCGCCGCCACCGGAGGAAGCGCAGGCGCGGCTGTTCTGCGAGCGTACCGCGCTGCTGCTGCAGGCGGCGCTGCTGCTGCGTGCGCGCAGCCCGATGGCGGAGGCGTTTGTGCGCAGCCGGCTGGAAAGGGAGCATGGGCTGGCGTTTGGGACGCTGCCGGCGGGGCTGGAGCTGACGGCGATGCTGGCGCGCGCGCTGCCGTAGGGAATGGCCAACGGCGGTGCCCCTCGTGGTGGGCGCTGATACTGATGGATGGGCCGCGCGGCTAGGTCGCGCAGGGGGCGCCGTGAATACGTCCTTGTAGGCACGGGCGCGCCATCCATGGCGCTTACGCCCCTGCGCAACCTACCCGCGCGGCCTTGGACGGTTTCCGTGCGGTCCACCACGGAATCAACAGAATGAGCGGAGAGCGAAAAGCAGAAAAGCCGCGGCAGTGCCGCGGCTTTTCCTGTAGCGCCGAGCCGATGCTCGGCTGCCGATACACCTCAGTGCTTGGCTTCTTCCTTGGCGGCGTTGGCCTTGGCGTCATTGGCGACATCACGTGCCTTGTCGGCAACCTTCTGCGCGGCGTTGGCGGTCGCGTCGCTGGCGTGTGCGGCGGCGTCGGTTGCGGCGTCCTTGGCCTTGTCGGCCGCGTTCGCGGTGGCGTCTGCAGCCTTGTCCAGCGCCTGCTGGGTATCGGCGGCGGCCTGCTCGGACGCGGCAGCGGTCTTGTCGGCGGCTTCGCGGGTGGCGGCAGCAGCCTTGTCGACGGCGTCGCGGGCGGCAGCGCCTGCGCTGTCGGCCGCCTGCTGTGCGTCCTGCTTGGCCTGTTCGGCTTCCGGGCCCTTGCAGGCGGCCAGGGCCAGCAGCAGGGAGGCGGCCAGCAGGGTGGTAGTGATCGGACGAATCTTCATGGCGGTCTCCGGTACTGCAATGGATGGGGACGCCAGCCTATTCATGCCGTTGTGAAGACGGGGTCGCGATGCAGCGGCTCAGTCGCGCGCATTTCGACAAAAGAAAAAGCCGCTGGCGAACCAGCGGCTTTTCCAGAACAGCGTGAAGAAAGAAGTTATTACTTCTTGGCTTCTTCAGCAGCGTCCTTGGCCTTCTCAGCGGTGCCTTCAGCAGCCTTGGCAGCGTCAGCAGCGGCGCCGGCAGCGGCGTCGGTGGCAGCAGCGCCAGCCTGGGCAGCAGCGTCAACCGAAGCGTCAGCAGCGGTGGCGGCGGTGTCAGCGGCCTGCTGGGCAGCGTCGGCGGTCTGGGCGCCAGCAGCGGCGGCCTGGTCGGCAGCAGCCTGGGCTTCGGTGGCGGCTTCGTTGGCCGAAGCAGCGGCGTCCTGGGCAGCTTCCTGCTTCGAGCAGGCGGCCAGGGCCAGAGCCAGGGACATCGCGACCAGCAGCTTGTTGATGCTCATTGTGTGAATCCTCGTCGTTAGAATTAGGCAACGCGCATGCTGCGCGCCGACAACATGATGACAAGCCAAGATTGGGTGTCAAGCGATCCCGCATTCATTTTTGCGAAATCATCGTTAAATCCATTTAAATCAATTCGATGGCGATAGCCGTTGCTTCGCCACCGCCGATGCACAGGGTGGCAATGCCGCGCTTGCCACCGTGCGTGCGCAGGGCGTTGACCAAGGTCACCACCAGGCGTGCACCGGAGGCGCCGATCGGATGGCCCAGTGCGCAGGCACCGCCATTCACGTTGAGCTTGTCATGCGGGATGCCCAGTTCGCGCATCGGCGCCATCGCCACCACGGCAAAGGCTTCGTTGATTTCAAACAGATCGACCTGGTCCAGCGACCAGCCGGTCTTGTCCAGCAGCTTGTGCAGCGCGCCGATCGGGGCGGTGGTGAACCACTCCGGTTCCTGCGAGTGGGTGGCGTGGCCGACGATGCGGGCCAGCGGGGTGATGCCACGCGCGGCTGCGTCTTCCTCGGTCAGCAGGACCACAGCGGCGGCGCCGTCGGAGATGCTGGAGGAACTGGCGGCGGTGACGCTGCCGTCCTTCTTGAAAGCCGGACGCAGGGTCGGGATCTTGGCGATGTCCGAGCGGCCGGGCTGCTCGTCGGTGGTGACCTCGACCTCGCCCTTGCGGGTGGCGACCTTCACCGCGACGATTTCATCGGCGAACGCACCGTTGGCCTGGGCCGCCTGCGCGCGCTTGACCGATTCGATGGCGTAGGCGTCCTGCTCTTCGCGGCTGAACTGGTACTTGTCCACGGCGCATTCGGCGAATTCACCCATCGCCTTGCCGTCGTATGCGTTGACCAGGCCATCGTGGGCCATGTGATCGACCGCCTGGAAGTTGCCGAAGCGGTTGCCGGTGCGCGAGTTGGGCAGCATGTGCGGCGCGTTGGACATCGATTCCATGCCGCCGGCGACCACGATGCTGGCCGAACCGGCCTTGATCAGGTCATGGCCGAGCATGATGGTCTTCATGCCCGAGCCGCACACCTTGTTCAGCGTGGTGGCACCGGTTGACAGCGGGATGCCGGCAGCGATCGCCGCCTGGCGGGCCGGCGCCTGGCCCAGATTGGCCGGCAGCACGCAGCCCATGAGGACTTCGGAAACGTCGCTGGCCGGGATGCCCGACTGTTCCAGGGCGGCGGCGATGGCGGCCGCGCCGAGGGTCGGGGTCGGCACGCCGTTGAACTGGCCGAGGAAGGAGCCGATGGCGGTGCGCTTGGCGGCGGCGATGACGATGTTGGACATGGCAATCTCGTTGATGCGTAAGCAATGTTCGGAAAGGAGACCGTGGGCCGTTGGAAGCGCCCCGGTTTCCCGGCAGACTGCGTGGGGGTCGGCCCAAGTATAGAGGGTCGGGGAGGGCCGCCGTTGGACGGCGCCGCATGCCTGCCGGCACAAGGGCGGGCCAACGTTCATGGGAAGGAATCGATGAAACGCACGACGACGGTGAGATCTGCCCTGGCAACCGCGCTGGCACTGGCGCTGACGGCCTGTGGTGGAGGTGGCGGGGGCGGCAACGTGCGCATCGATACACCGCCACCACCGCCGCCACCGACTACCCCGCCACCGACGACGCCGCCCCCGGTCAAACCACAGGAGCCGGCTTTCGACGCGCATTTGTCAGTCACCAATGCGCGCGCCGCACAGGCTGCCGGCCTGACCGGTCAGAACGTGCGCATCGGCATCGTCGATTCCGGCGTGCAGCGCAATGCGGTGGCATTGAATGGCCGGGTGCTGGCCAACCTCAACTACATCGATCCGGCCAGAAACAATCTGGGTGTCGATGATGTGGTCGGCCACGGCACCGCCGTGGCCAGCCTCGCCGCCGGCGCGGCAACGGGCTCCTGGCCGGGCGGCATCGCGCCAAAGGCGCAGATCGTGTCGGCACGGATCATTGCCGACAAACCGCCGACCGACGACGGCAGCGGACGTGGCAATGCATTCAGCGGACCGCTGGGTGTGGCCCAGGTCCACCAGGACCTGATCAGCTACAACGTGAAGGTGATGAACAATTCGTGGGGCGGCCTGTACTGGACCGACCTGCCGACCACCGCGCAGGTGGCCGCCGAATATCGTCCCTTCGTGATCAACCACGGCGGGCTGGTGGTGTTTGCCGCGGGCAATGATGGCCGCAGCGAACCGAGCAGCCTGGCCGCGCTGCCCAGCCAGCAGGGCGTGGCCGGCACGCTGCCGGCCGCCGATCTGGAGCGCGGCTGGCTGGTGGCCACCGCCGTGGATCCGTATGCGCCCGGTACGCTGGCCAGCTATGCCAATGCCTGCGGCCAGGCAGCCCGGTACTGCCTTGCGGCGCCAGGCAGCGCGGTCTATCCCGATGCCAATGGTGGCAGCTACTACTGGAACTACGGCACGTCATTTGCGGCGCCCTTGATTTCCGGCGCGGCGGCGCTGGTCTGGGAGCGCTTCCCGTACTTCAGCAACGATCTGGTGCGGCAGACCCTGCTGGGCACCGCCAAGGACATCGGCGCGCCGGGCGTGGATCCGGTGTTCGGCTACGGCCTGCTCGACATCGGCCGTGCGATCAACGGTCCGGGCCGTTTCGACTGGGGGGATGTGGTCGCCAACGTGGATCTTGCTTCGACCGGCTCGGCGTGGCGCAACGATATCGTCGGCAGCGGCGGCCTGGTCAAGCAGGGCGGGGGCACCCTGGTGCTGGCCGGCAACAACAGTTACACCGGCGCCACCCGCATCGAGCGCGGCATCCTGTCGCTGCAGAACGGTGGTGTGGTCCGTTCCAATGTGACCATTCTCGGCCAGTCCGATCCGGATTCGACCGGCCTGCAGTTCAATGGCGGCACGCCCCGCGTGATCGGCAATGTGGTCAACGGCAGCAGCGTGTTCCTCACCACCGGCAACACCACCGGCACGATCGAGGGCAACTACACCCAGCAGGCCGGTGCACAGTTGATGATCGCACTGGGCGCCAATGCGCTGCAGGTCACCGGCAATGCCGCGATCGACGGTGGCGTGCGCGTGCATGGCTTCGTTTCCGGCTACGTGCCGCAGAACGGCAGCCGCCAGGACCTGATCCACGCGGCAGGCGGACTCAGTGGCACCTTCAGTACGCCGGCTACCTCCAGTGGCCTGCAGGGGCTGTCGTTGCTGCAGAGCAGTTACGGCTACGACAGCAACAACGCCTGGTTGAACCTGACCCAGGTCAGCGTCACCGCAGCGGCCAGCGGCCTGGGGGCGTCCGCCCAGGCGGCAGCACAGCGCCTGGAAGGTGCATTCGCAGCACTCGACAAAAACGCAGGGCTGCAGGGATCGGCCTTTGGTGCAGCGGCCGGCGCCCTGCAGTGGACCGGCGGTGGCCCGCAGGGCCTGGCCGCCAGCCTGCAGAGCCTGTCCGGTCAAGCGCACGCCCGTGCCGAAGCGGCGACCTTCGACAGCATCGACATGTCGCGGCGTGCGATCGCCGAGCGCTTCGATCGTGTACAGGCCGCACCGCGCCTGCGCGGTAGCTGGCAGAGCGCGCTGGGTGAGGCGGGGCAGGGCAGCTTCGCCGGCAACGCCGCCGACAGCCGGGGCTGGATGGCCGGCCAGGATCTGCCACTGGGCAGCAACGGCCTGATGGGCGTGGCGTTTGGCGAGACCCGAAGTAATGGTGGCAGCAGTTTCGGCGGCGATCGTGGGCGTGATCGCCAGGCGCAGGCGCAGCTGTACGCGGGCTGGAATCTGGGGCGTGGCTACGCGCTGGCCCAGGTCGGCAGCGGCCAGTTCACCCGCGCGCTGGATCGTCAGCTGCTGCTCGGTGCGGGCGCCTATGGCGTCTCTGCGCGGTATGGCGGCCGTTTCAGCAGTGCCAGCGTGGAGGGCGGGTACCGGCTGGGGCGTGCAGGCGCATCGTTGACGCCCTACGTCGGCGCCAGCACCACGCGCGTGGATACCGACGCCTTCAATGAGCTCGGCGGCTTCGGTTTCGGCCTGCGGGGTGATGCCAATCGCGTGCAGCGCAGCCAGATGCTGGCCGGTATCCGCGGCGAGCGTGCCTGGGGGCGTTGGACGCTGCGTGGGCATGCCGAATGGCAGCAACGGATTGATGGTGCGGATGCGGACTGGCAGGCCAGTTTCGTCGGCGTCGATGCCTGGGCACCGCTGGCGGGCTGGAACGCGTCGCGCGGCAGTGCGCTGATCGGCGTGGCGCTGGAATCGTGGTGGGGCCGCAATGGCCGCCTGAGCCTGGGCTTCGACCAGCGCGTCGGTGGCGAAGGTGCGCGGCAGGCAGCCTTGCGCTACAGCACCGGCTTCTGAAGGACAGGTCGCGCCGGGTCATGCCCGGCGCGACGTCGGCTGGCTCAGCCGCCGCGCAGGTCGCCCAGGCGCGGGGTGCTGCGGCCCAGCGGCATCTTCAGCTTGCCGATCGACAGGATGCGGCTCTCGGCGATGCGGTCGGCGGCACGCTGCGGCGCGATGTTCTCGCGCTGCGACAGTTCGAAGATGCGGGTGAGGTTGTGGTAGATGCTGCGGATCAGGCGCATCGCGCGTTCGCGGTTGTAACCGTCGATCTCCAGCGACACGTTCATCACGCCGCCGGCATTGACCGCATAGTCCGGTGCATACAGGATGCCGCGCGCATGCAGCTCGTCGCCGATCTCCAGGCTCGACAGTTGGTTGTTGGCGGTGCCGCAGATGATCTTCGCCTTGATCCGCGGCAGGGTGTCGGCGTTGATCGCGCCTTCCAGCGCGCACGGTGCGAACACGTCGGCGTTCACTTCATGGATCTCATCCGGCTTGACTGCTTCGGCACCGAAATCGCTGACCGCGCGATCAACCAGCGCGCTGTCCAGGTCGGTGACGTAGAGCTTGGCGCCGCGGTCGCGCAGCAGCTTCACCAGTTCCATGCCGATGTGGCCCAGGCCCTGCACAGCGATGCTGGTCTTGCCCACTTCCTCATGGCCGAACTTGAAGCGCATCGACGCCATCAGTGCCTGCAGCGCACCGTAGGCGGTGAACGGAGCGGGATCGCCGGAGCCACCATGGACCTGGTGCACGCCGGTCACGAACTGGCTTTCCAGGTAGATGTTCTCCATGTCGTTGACGTCGGTGCCGACGTCCTCGGCAGTGATGTAGCGCCCGCCCAGGGAATCGACATAACGGCCGAAGGCACGGAACAGCACCTCGGTCTTGTCCACTTTGGGGTCGCCGATGATCACCGCCTTGCCGCCACCTACGTTGAGGCCGGCCAGTGCATTCTTGTAGGTCATCGTCCGGCTTAGCCGTAGCGCATCGGCCAGCGCCTCGTCGGTGCTGGCGTAGGGGCGCATGCGCACGCCGCCCAAGGCCGGGCCGAGGGTGGTGTTGTGGATGGCGATGATCGCCTTCAGGCCGGCGTCGTGGTTGTGGCAGAACACCACCTGTTCGTGGCCGGTGGTGGCGAGGGTTTCGAATAGCATGGCGTCTCCGATGGCGCGATCAGCGGCGAACTGCAGCGAACGGCCAGTGAACGGTAGGGTCCCAAAACAAAAAAAGCGACGTCGTCGGTGCAGGGGGACGGGTCGCGCGGCGCCATTCTAGTCCATTCCCCCGGTCGGTGCCGTCGACATCGGCGGCCTTCCGGTTAAAGAAGATGAAAGTGCGGCCGATGCTGCGACGACGGCGGGTGGCCGGATTCGCGTGAAGAGGCAGGGCGGTCAGTGACGGCAAGGGCACCACAACGACAGGGCGGGCGGCGATGACGCCGGCCTGGTGGCGATCGCTGCGCGGCTGGCTGGCGCGCTCGACCGGGGCCGCGCCGTCCCGGTTGGCGGCGGTGTCGCGACAGGCGGTGGCGGCGGCTGCGGCCAGCCTGCAGGGTGAGGCGCTGCCTTCGGCCGAGATCGCTGCACATCTGCAGCGCGGCCTGCATGCGCTGGCCCTGTACCCGCGCCTGGCCGGTGGATCCACGCCGGTGCAGGCCGCGGGACTGGGCGAGGCGGTGGCGCGCGCGCTGCAGGACCGGGACTGGGCGGCCCGTCAGTTGCCGCGCCGCCCGCAGCTGCTGCCGCAGCTGATCCAGACGGTCAACGACGAAGCGGCATCGGCGCGGGTGATGGCGGCGATCATCGGCCAGGACCCGGTGCTGACCGGCAACCTGCTGCGCATCGCCAACAGCCCGGCCTACAAGGTGCACGAGCGCCCAGTGGAAAGCCTGCAGCGGGCGGTGACACTGGTCGGAACCGAAGGCGTGCGACAGATCATCAGCGCGGTGCTGGTACAGCCGGTGATGCAGGTGCAGTGCGAGGTGTTTCCGCAGTTCAGCACGATCATCTGGGAGCACGCGCTGCTGGCTTCGCGCGCAGCCGCTGACCACGCGCGCACGGTCACCTTCGGCGATGCCTTCGCCGCCCAGTGGCTGGGCCTGGTACAGGGGCTGGGGGCCGCACTGGTGATGCGCCAGCTGCTGCAGGAAGCGCAGGCACGCGATGAGACGGTGGAGCCGGCGCTGGCGCTGCAGCTGCTCCAGCAGTGGTCGCTGCCGTTGGCGCAACGCGTGGCTGCGGCCTGGGAGCTGCCCGAGCCGGTGCACCAGGCACTGGCGCCCGAGGCGGATGGCCCGCTGGCTGACAGCCTGCGCCTGGCCAGTGCGGCCGCAGCGGCCAGCCTGCTGTGCCGGCATGGACATGCCAGCCAGAGCCGCATGCTGGCCCTGCTCGAACAGTTGCCTTCGGCGCCGCCGCATGCCCTGCGCTGGATCTGGCGGCGCCTGCACGGGCGCAGTGTGGAAACACGCGATGACGCTGGACAGGAAGAAGCGGATCCTGCGCCCTGAGTGCTACAGCTGCGATTCCACCGGCAGCCAGCTGATCACCCGCGCGGTCCAGCGCTTGCCCAGGCTGGCCCCGGGTTCGGCCTCCACCCAGTGCGGCGGGGGCTGCCGCTCCAGCCAGCGCAGGTCATCATCGCGACCCAGCGCCAGCCACCAGCTGTGCTCCGGGCCGGCAAGGCGCAGGTACTCGTCGCGCAATTGCGCACCCAGCACCGGGTCGTCGAACAGCACGCCCATTTCGGTATTGAGGTAGGCCGAACGCGGGTCGAGGTTGAACGAACCGACGAAACCGCGACGGTCATCGACCACGAATGCCTTGGTGTGCAGGCTGGCCCCGCTGCTGCCGAACAGGCTGGCATCCAGCTGGCCGTGTGCCTTCAGTTCGTACAGCTGCACGCCGGCCTTCAGCAGCGGCACGCGGTAGCCCATGTAGCCGCCGTGTACCGCCGCCACGTCGTTGGCGGCGAGCGAATTGGTGACCACGCCGACCTGCGCGCCGCGCGCGGCCAGCGTCGACAGCGCCTCGACCCCATCGTTGCCGGGCACGAAGTAGGGAGAGATCAGCAGCGCACTGTGCCGCGTGCTGCGCAACTCGTCGCTGAGACGGCTGACCAACCAGCCGCGGCGATCGTCATCGCGGTGCTTCATCGGCGGATCGGAAGCGATGCGCACGTTGGCGCTCCAGTGCAGCGGTTCCGGGCTGGGCCGCTGCCGTGCGCGTGATTCGGCCACGCGCTGCAGGTAGGGCTGTGCCTTGGCATGCATGGCATCCAGGTCCGACTGCCGCACCAGCTGCTGCAACTGCGCAGCGGTGTACGAGGCCAGTGCGGAAATCGGGATCGCCGTGCTGCTGTTCCAGTAGTCGTCGAAGATCTGGTTGGCCTGCTGCACGGCGGGGCCGGCCACTACCAGATCCAGGTCCTGGAAGTTCACATCGTCGCGTGCGCTGAAGTATTCCTCGCCGATGTTGCGGCCACCGACGATCGCGATGCGGCCGTCTGCGATCCAGCTCTTGTTGTGCATGCGGTGGTTCACGCTGAAAGCGCGCTGCACCAGTTCCAGCGTGCGCGCGATGCCGCTGCGGTTGCGGAACGGGTTGTAGAGGCGGATTTCAATGTTCGGGTGCCGGTCCAGCGCCATCATCAGCGCGTCCTTGTCCTTGGCGTTCATGTCGTCAAGCAGGATGCGCACGCGCACACCGCGCTCGGCGGCGTCGTACAGCGCCTTGGCCATCAGGTGGCCGATCAGGTCGTCGTGCCAGATGTAGTACTGCAGGTCCAGGCTGCGGCCTGCGTGCGTGGTGATCATCGCGCGTGCGGCGAAGGCATCCATGCCATCACTGAGGAACGCCACGCCGGACTGTCCGGGGTGTGCGTCCTGCAGCGGCACGATTTCCTGGTCGATGCGGGTCTGCGCCGGCTGCAGTGGCAGCACATGCGAGGGTGCGCCCTGCGCCCGTGGCGTGAGATGGTCGGCCAGCAGCAGCCCGGACAGGACCAGCAGCAACAGCGCGGCGAGGATGATTGCAGCGACGCGCAGCAGGCGTCGCCACAGGGGCTTGGGCAGGCTCATGGCCCGATGGTAGAGCCACGCCATGCGTGGATGAAAGCCAACAGATTCATGGCAGTAGATCCACGCCATGCGTGGATGCCTTCTTCAGGCAACGTCACGCCATGCGCGGATGACAGGAACTTCGCGGTCAGAACCGTTCGTCGCTGCCCAGGTAACGCCACTGCCCCGCAGGCAGCGGTCCCAGTGCCACGCGGCCAATACGCAGCCGACGCACGGCCGTCACCTGCAGGCCGGCAGCGGTGACCGCCACGCGCAGGCCCTTGGCCGTCAGGCCCTTGCCCGCGAAGCGCAGGCGCTGCTCGCTCTGCCAGCTGACCTTGGCGCCGCCCGATTCCTGCTGCAGCCGGGCCATCAGCCACGGGCCGCGCTCGGGCCCGCCTTCGGCCACTTCGATCAGGTATTCCTGTTCGGTGCGGCCCAGATTGCGCTGCAGATGGGCCAGCGTGGCCGGATCCTGGCTGACCACCACCAGGCCGCTGTCGCTGGCCGGAAGCGAGGCGGCCAGCTGCAGGCCGTGGAAGTGTCGCTGCAGCGGACGGATGTCGCTGGCATCAAGCTCGCTGCGGCTGTCACTGCTGACCAGCGCACACAGGGTCTCAGCAGCAACGCCGGCCGGCTTGTGCAGCAGCATGCTGACCCGCTCGGCCTTTTCATCGCTGGCCTGCTCTGCCACGACGATCACCGCGCTGTCATCGACCGGACGCTGCGGCTGTTCCACCACCTCGCCATTGACCGTGACCCAGCCGCCTTCGATGTAGCGTCGCGCTTCGCCGCGCGGGATGCCGAGCAGGGCGGACAGGCGTTTGTCGAGACGGATCGGTTCCATGGCAGGCAGGTCGGGCAGTGGGCGCGCAGTGTAGCTGCTGCGGCCGGTCAGCGCTGGCCGCGGTTGGCCAGCTCGGTCAGGTACAGGCGGGTATCGAATTCCAGCTGCAGGTAATCCGGCTCCATGTGCTGGCACAGCTGATAGAAGGCCTTGTTGTGGTCGGCTTCCTTCAGGTGGGCCAGCTCATGCACCACGATCATGCGCAGGAACGCGGCCGGTGCCTGGCGGAACACGGTGGCGATGCGGATCTCACGGCTGGCCTTGAGGCGGCCGCCATGCACGCGGGAGATGGCGGTATGGGTGCCCAGCGCGTGCTTGATCACTTCCAGCGTGTTGTCGTAGCAGACCTTGTTGAGCGGCACCGACTTGCGCAGGTAGCGGTCCTTCAGGTCCTGGGTGTAGTCGTACAGCTGGCGGTCGCTGCGCACTTCGTGCGGGTCGGGGTAGCGCTGCTGCAGCCATGGGCCGAGCTTGCCCTGTGCCAGCAGGTCGCTGACCTGGGCGACCAGGGGTTCGGGATAGCCGTTGAGGTACTTCAGGACTGCCATGCAGGGGCGGCGGGGCGTCGGTAGAATGGAGCATCCAAGATTACACGCGGTACGCATCGACCATGGCAAAGCCCAACGCGCTGCAGGAACAATTGCTCAAGGCCGGCCTGGCCAAGAAGTCGCAGGCCAGCGCCGCCGCGAGCGCGCAGGCCAAGGCCCGGCAGGGCAAGGCCGAATCGACCTCGGCCGACGTCCAGCGCGAGGCTGAACGGGCCCGCGCCGAGAAGGTCGAGCGCGACCGCGCACTGGCCGCCGAGCGCAATGCCCAGGCCCGTCAGGCTGAACAGAAGGCGCAGGCGAAGCAGATCATCACGGCCCATGCCGTGCCCCACAAGGGCGACGACGAGTACCGCTTCAGCGATGGCGCGGCGATCC
This sequence comes from Stenotrophomonas sp. AS012628, assembly GCF_010608305.1. Classification (NCBI taxonomy): domain Bacteria; kingdom Pseudomonadati; phylum Pseudomonadota; class Gammaproteobacteria; order Lysobacterales; family Lysobacteraceae; genus Stenotrophomonas; species Stenotrophomonas sp. AS012628. Next base: position 27,103 of record NZ_VMBJ01000058.1, read on the forward strand.
GCACTCTGCTGATCGACCCCAAGCTGCGCAAGGCGCTGTCGGTCGGCGTGCTGGTCATTGTCGCCAATGGCGAGGGCTACGCCCTGCTGCCACGTGCTGCTGCCGAGAAGGTGCGTGAGCGCGCCCCGGAGGCGATCATTGTCGACCATGGCCAGCCGGGCTCGACCGCCGAGATCTCCACCGGCAACGCCGAGGACGACGCCTACTACGCGCAGTTCCAGGTGCCGGACGACCTGGTCTGGTAAACAAGAAGGGGACGGAGGGAATTAAGTCGCAATCGGCTTGATCGAACCCATCCGCGCTCTGTTCGTCTTCCTGAAGAGCAGCCGAGCGTGGCTCGGCTCTACATTAAGGCGTGCCTTTTTGCCGGGGTGTATCGTCTCCATATCAGGCGACACACCTGTGGAGGATGGCCATGGCTACCGGTTGGGCGGGAGACGGCGCGGTCCAGGACCAGATCGACGCCACCGTCGACGATGCGATCGCCCGCGCGCGGCGCCAGCTGCGCGAGGGCCCGGGTCTGGAGCACTGTGAGGAATGCGACGCGCCGATCCCGTTGGCGCGGCGCCAGGCCGTGCCCGGTGTCCGGCTGTGCGTGGCGTGCCAGCAGGCGCGTGACGACGAAGAACAGGCGCATGCCGGCTACAACCGGCGTGGCAGCAAGGACAGCCAGTTGAGGTAAAGGTTGTTCGGCAGGGCTGCGCCCTGCACCCGCCGAAGCCTTCAAGCCAAGGCAGCAGCAACAGCAAAAGCTGGCATTCCGTGGGGTGGCGGGGCGGTGTCGGAGTGCGGGGACGCCGCAAGTACGTCCTTGTAGGCTTGGCAGCCGCATCCATGCGGCTGACACCCCG